>CAYOPC010000001.1:0-33661 GCA_964405765.1 uncultured Gammaproteobacteria bacterium
ATGATATAAAATTCCTCCTGATTGGTGTATTTTTTGGGGATAGTTTTGAGGATTTCAAAGGTGTCAGACGAGTGGAGTTTGTATTCCGATTTAGGAACGACAAAAATGGTATTGGTTGGAAATTTGGATAAATTGGACCAGTTGATTTTACCAAAATAGAATTGGTTATCGAGTAATTGACCGGAAAATGATTCATTGGAAGAATTAATTAAATGATTTTGGATGGAGTCATTTTGGGGTAGATTGTAAGGGAAGTAGTAAAGGAAGAAGGAAACAAAGGAGATATAATTGTCAGAAAAAACTATAGGCGTGGAAGAATATTCCTGAGTAGCAAGAACAGTCTCTTTCATGCCGGTGTCCCATTCCATGGCTGATTGATTAGGATAATGATAATTATAATAATGCCAAAAATTTAAGAAACTAATTAGATACAAGGGGATAATTAAATATCGGCTCCAGGAAATTTTTTGGTGGCAGTATTGAACTCCGAGATAAGTGAAGTAGATAATTGAAGGCAACATCAGGATTAAGCGGGTGGCGTGAGGCGAATCGGTGTCGCGAGTGAGAGATGAGGGAATGGGAGAAAGTAAGAATAACCAGAAAAATAAATAACTTAATTTAGATTTTTTCTTGGTTGAAAAAAAAGAAAAAACTCCGAGTAAAAATAAAATTAAATCAAGAAAATAAAGTAATCCGTAATTACCGCCAAATCCATGTCTGATATTTGAGTCGCCGTTGAGTAAGAGAAAGGTGGTGGAAAAAGCAGAAAAATAGTTTTTGGCAAAACGGTCTGAGACTAATTGATATTTATTGTGGAATAATTTAGATAGAAAATTTGTTTTTATACCAATTTGATTGGGGTGATCAATAGTAGCATCTTCAAAACGGAGAGCATCGACTATTTGTTCCCGGTGAGGTTGGGTAAAAATACTGATGTATTGAAAGCGAAAGCCAGCTTTGCCGTGAACGGTGTCCCAGGCCATAGGTAAGAGCAGAATGACAGAAAAAAGGATAAGAGGAATGATTTTTTTGATACCCAGAGAAAAGATTTGTTTGTAGGTAAGGAAGAAGATAATTGTGGCTATAAAGATAAGAAATAACTTGGCGGTGCTGTAAAAATAAGGGGAAAGACAGAAAAAAAGTAATGATAAGTAAAGTGAAAAAATTTTTGATTTTTTGATGAATTTTTGCCAGAAATAAATTCCTAAAAGGAGAAATAGGATCATACCTGAAGCTTCAAATCCGATTCGACTGTAATGAATGGCCCAAGGAGAGATAGCTAAGAGAAAACTGGGGATGAGAGAACCGGTGATAAAATAGATGACTAAAACCGAGAGAATGCCAAATATAGCTGAAGGTAGCCTGACGGAAAAGTCAGGATCAGGAATTATTTTTTGGATGAGAACGGTGGCATAAATGTTAAGTGAGGTTCGAAAATCACCAAAAGAATGAAAGTGAATGGGAAATTGGTTGCCGTAATAGTCGGTTTGATTTTGATTAAAAGTTTGGGCTTGATAACCGGAATCGATTTCGTCGTAGTAAAGTGATGGGGGTAAGGTGTTGAGATGGTACAGACGAGTAATTCCGGCCAAGATGAGAATAATTGCCATAAAAATCCTAGTTTTCATTGTCTATAGTATAGCGGTTATCCGAGAGACTGAGTAGTACGAGCTTAAGGGTAATAATAATGTTGATTAAACTGACGATTCTAACAGCAATAATATTGTTTAGAAGATTAACCAGAAAAGGAATATTAGGAGTCCACCAACCACTATAAACATTGATTATAGTGGTAAGGCTTAGGGCAATGAAATATTTGCGAAAGCGGCGATCAAAGTGAGAAAGTAACAGTAGGGGTATAAGGGCCGGAAAAGTATAGCGTTCGTGCATTCTGGTCATAAAGGTAAAAGTTACCATGGAGACAGTAGCTAACATCCAGAGAAGGGTTTTAGAAGAATAATTTTTAAAGAATTTAATAATTAAAATTATATAGAAAAGAGAGCAGATAATTAGGGAAAGATTTCTGGCACTAATGAGGTTGAGAACTAAAAAGTCATCAAGTTTGGGTTTTAAACCAAAAATTAATCCCCAGAAATTCATGGCGTTGGCAGTGACCTGATCCATAACACCGGGAAGAATTTTTACGGTCATAGTATTGAAAAACCAGATTAAAGGATGAATTTCGACAGGATTGAAAGGTGAACAAATAAGATAAATGAATCCAATTGAAACAGCTAGAGATAAAATAATTTGTTTGAGAGAAATTTTGTTTTTGATTAAGATGACAGGAATAATGATTGACCAAATTAGAAGAGATGGTTTGTAGAGAACTGAGCTAAGAAAAAATAAACTGCCGGAGACATATTTTTTCTTCCAAAATAAGTAGAAAGCAATGAGGGCCAAAAGATTGATAATACTATCCCCGCTTCCCCAGACGGCACTATTGTAAATTAAGGGTGGATACAGGGCTAAAATAATGGCTATTTTTTTGGATTTGGTTAATCGGTAACAAAGATGAATCAAAAAAAGATCGGCAATGATCATAGGTAGTTTGAGAAGGTATTGGTTGCCTTCAAGAAAATACCATTGCATAAACTTGGAAGGGAAGAGAGGAATGTGAGTATTAAAAAACCAAAAAATGTGGTGGAAGAAGAAATAGATTTGCCTGACAGCCCAATCGTAATAAATATTTAACATGGGTTGGTCGGGTATTCCATGACCGCCAAAAAAAAGCCAGTCATAAAATCCCCGCCAAGTGAACTCTGAGGCGAATCTCCCCCACCAATAAGTAGCATTGACATCTCCGTGATAAATCCATGGCCAAGAAAGAAGTCGGATGATTAGGCCTAAAATAATAATTCGTTTCAGGTTGAGTTTTTGATAGATGGAACGAAGCATTTAAATGTATAATATATTGATGTGGCCGAGAAGTAAAATTTTAGTAGTTTTTGGAATAATTTATGTGGTTATTTCCGGGTTGATTTATTTTGGTCTTAGATTTAATTTAAAAAAGAATTTTTCTAAGGATTTATTGTCAGAAATGTTATTAAAACAGTCGGTTTTTAGAGAAACAACGACTGATTTGTGTAGATATCAAATTTTGGGTGACCCGAAGGAAAAAGGTAATTATGTTAAGTTAGAAATTGAGTGTAAAGATGGTAAGAAAGCTTATAGTACTATGTCATTGTCGGCAGTAGAGGATAAAACAATTTTTGGATTATTGACGGAATATGCCAGGATTATTGGATTTGATAAGAATTTGGTTTTAACAGGAAAATTAGCTTGTTATTTGGATGGAAAAGCAATATCTATGGAGATGGGAAAAGAAAAAATAAATCCGATGGTTACAATTAGATGTAGTGAAAAATGAAGAAAAAATTGATTCAATTAGTAAAATTAGGATTGTTTGTATCGGTGCTGGTTTTAGCTCTGATGGTAAGAAAAAAGAATTATGCGGAGATACCCATACCGGGACAATCGGCCGATGAGTACAGTTATTCCTGGGTGGGTTTATCTTTAATAAGACTGGGAATGCCGGTGGGAATATCGGGTATAGACGGTTATCAAAATTCTTTGTTTAGGTATGTTAATGTTGATAGATTTTTTCAGACTGTTTCCAGTGGAGATCCATTGGAAATTAATTATCCGTGGATGGATCATCCGCCGTTATTAGGGTTAATTACCGGCGGCTATGCTTATTTATCTGGAGCCAGAGTGTTTGAAGATACAACAACAGCGATTATTAGAAAACCAATAATAATTATTTCAACATTATCAGTGGCTTTGTTAATGGTTTATTGTTGGATTAATTTTGGCTTTTTAACATCAGTAACAGCCGGATTGTTGTATGCGACAACGCCGTTAATTGTTTTAAGTGGAAGGATGATTCAGGCGGAAAATGCCATTATCCCGTGCATGCTGGGAGTAATGATTTGTCTAAGTTTATATTTGAAAAAGAGAGAGAATTTGTGGTTGGTGGGAGCGGCGGTTTTATCTGGTTTGTCGACTTTATTTAAATTAACCGGAGTAGTCAACTATTTATTAGTTTTGTTGGTTTTAATAAATCAACATCAGGGTTTAAATAGGAAATTTAGGGATGATTTTGGATTTTTCCTGATAATGGCTTTGCCAATAAGTTTTTGGTTTGTGATTTATGGTGGTGTTTATGGAGGAGAAAATTTTAAAAATATTCTTTTTTCCAACTATAATCGTTTTTATGGAATTGGGCCTAATTCAATAATTGAATTAATTAGAAATCAAAGATTGACTCAACATAAATTTTTGCCTGAGGCAGCCATAATTGGCGGTTGGATGGTATTTTTAGGTCGGTTAATGAAGGAGAAAATAAAATCTTTAGGTTTAAATGTGACTATTTTGGCGTTGCTGGCTTATTTGGTGGTTTATATACTTTTTGGAAGTCAGCCCTATGGCTGGTATGCTTTCCCTTTCTGGCCGATGCTGATAATTTTGTTAGCTGAATTTTTGGTCTCTGGTTTTGAAAAAAATAAGAGATTAGTGCCGGGGTTTTTCTTGTCAGTGATGATATTGGGGGCTAATTTGGCGGGTTTAATTAATGTTTTTGAGTTTCAACCGTGGGCTAATTATTGGAGAATTGGAATTACCCTAGTTTTTTTGCTTTTGATATTAAAGCCGGTTTTGAGGGTGAAAAAACTATCTTTATCGAGATGGATAATATTACTATTGATAGCGGCTGTAGTTTATACCAACGTAGCGTATTTAAATAAAATAAATCTTGATTTCTGGTGGCAAAATATTTCTTAAGGGTAGATTATTGAACAAAGTGGATTTTTTCTACAGGTAAGGTGAATTGGCGTTTTTGAACCAATACGCCATTAAAATTACGGGTTTCAATTACTTGGCTGAAACTGTCTTCGTAAGCAAGACTGCTGTCTATGAGGTATTGAGGAATGTCAGTGTTTGGTTCAATAATAAGATAGGAATATTTAACGTCTGAGGTAGTAGCGGGTAGATTGCCTAGTTGACCGGCCTGATTGCGGCCGTGGAATGAGGGCAAATAACCATATTTATTTTGGCCATGCCATTGGTAAATATAAGACCAGAGGGTATTGATCCAATAAGGTGAGGTGATGGTATTTATGGAAAATGGTTGGCCGTTTGAGTCTTGATAAGTATAATCAATAGCTTCGATTTCGTTTTTTAGAGTCAGTTCTTTTTTGATGGAAAAGATTAATGAACCTTGAGGATTAAGCTGAAAGTCGTTTTTGAGAGAGAATAAACAAAAAAGAAAGACCAGTGCGTAGCCGATATATTTTGATCGTTTGATGATTTGAATTAAAAATAAGGCACTGATTATAATAGCGGGTAACTGGAGTCCGACATTTATGTAGGGAGTACTGTCACCACCAAAAGGGATAATCAGAGCCTGAGAAATAAGAAAAATCCAAAGAAAATTTAACGGTGATGAATGGAGGTTTTTATTTTTGATGGAGGAGTAGAGGCAGAAAATAACAAAGACAGCGGTATAAAAACTATTAAATGGGAAAACTGTTCTGTAAAAGTTTTCTACAAACCGGACCAAAACGAGTTTGGCAGGGATGGAGAAATCAGAGGAAACATAGCTAAACTGGTCTTTACCGGAGGACATGGCTTTAAATCCGTCTATAAAAGTAAAACCGAATTTAAAGTAAGAAAGAACCATAGTGCTGATGGTGATGGCAGTGGTAATAATAAATATCCAAATATGTTTTTTGGTGGGTTTGATTTTGAAAAAGAAAAGGCAAAAAACGATAGGAATAATTAGATAACCAAGAAAGAATTGGCTTTGGAAGCAAAGACCATAACCGAGTGCGGTTAAAAACGCCCCCAGATTTTTTTTGGGGGTAAAAAGAAAAGTGGTTAAACCATAATAAAAAAGAACGGAACAGGGAACAGCTAAGGCTGGATTACTGAGCCAGTTGCTATATTGGATAATATCAAAAGAAATAGTGTATAAGACGGCAGATAAAATACCGACTTTACTGTTAAAAAGCCTCTTGCCGGTTAAGAAGACTAATGGAATAGCAGCAATATTGAAAACAGAAATGAAAATTATTGGGAGGATGGGGTTTCCATGCGATAGATAATAAGGAATGGCGATGAAGTAATAGTAAAAGACTCCGTGATAAAAGCCTCCAAGTGAAACAGGAGGACCAAGAATTTTTAGATCACCTTGGGTTATTTGAGAAGCGATATAAGCATCGCGGGCCTGATCGTAAGCAAAAACGATTTTGTTTTGTCTTAAATAATAAGTTCTCAGAATTAAGCCTAAAACCATAAGGCTAATAATAATTAGAGTATTAAGATTAAGCCATTTAGACTTTAGATTAATTTTCATAAAAATTTGGATAAGATTTCCTGATCGGTCAGCTTGGGAAAAACTATTGGAGGCGGAGAATTTTTAATTTGTTTTTTGGCAGCGCGAATAATTTTAATGTAATTTGGGCCGCTTAAAATACGGCCAATTAGGGCTAGTTTGTTTTGAATGAGTAAATCAGGGTCGGTGATATTGCGCCAGGTATTTAGGAGCCGATTGCGTTCTTTGACATAATTAAGAAAACTTAGAGAGAATTTTGACATAGTGGTTTCGTGGTGGTGCTCGACAAGACTTTTGGGTTCCCAGAGTAAAGTGTAACCTGATTTCCAGGCCCGGTAACCCAGGTCTAAGTCTTCACCGTAGAATGGTTTATAAACCGGGTCGAAACCACCGAGTTTTTGGAAGAGATTTTTTCGGACAATAGAACTACCACCAGAAACCCAGCCGGAAATATGGGTGTGTTTAATATCTGAACTACCCGGCTGGTGTTGAAGATAACCATTTTCCCAAAAAAAATTGGCCCAATTTTCGTGACCCAGTTCGGCAAAGCCAACGCCAAAAATATTCGGGTCAGAAAAGTGTTTGAGAGTATTACTGATATATTTGGGGTGAGGAAGAATATCGTTATTTAGGAGGACGATTAATTCTCCGGTGGATTGATTAACGGCATCATTGGAGTTTTCTCCGAATCCGAGGTTGTCTTTATGATTAATAATTTTTAGTTTAGGATATTTGATCTGGATTTTTTTGGCAAAAATAATACTCTCATCCTGAGAAGCATCGTCGGCTAAAATGATTTCGTTGGCTTCAGGACTGTTTTTAATAATAGTTTCAAGATTTTTTTGGAGAATAGCAAGGCCGTTCCAATTAGTAATGATGACCGATATTTTCATACTATTGATTGATAATGTTCATTAATTTCTTTTCAAAATTGTTTTTGGAAAATTGTTGGCAATTTATGAGTGATTGTTCAGACATACGTTTGAGGGTGTCCGGTTCTTCGATTAATTTTTGGGTTTTAGAAATTAATTCATCCAGTGTTTTCCAAAGAAAACCATTAACACCATGATCGACTATTTCCGGAATTCCGCCCTGAGAAATAACTACTGGAACCAGTCCGGAGGCCATAGCTTCAACAATAGTGATACCAAAGTGTTCGGTGTTTTCCGGGTGGGTATTCTCGTCGACATCAAAACCAGCGGCGTGCCAATAAATTTTAGCTTTAGAGTAAATTTGTTGGAGGATGTCAAAAGGTGGGTTAATAATGAATTCTACAGGTAACCCCTGAGCGTTTTTTTGGAGATATTGGAGGTAACTATTTTTTGACGGGTCGGTAAGGCTACCACCGGCTAGGACTAGTTTCCAATTAAGATTAGGTGTTTGGTCAATTAGTTTTTTAAGACCATCGATGAGAACATCTTGTTTTTTGGCATTAAGAATATTGTCAAAACGACCAACCGATAAAATAATATTTTCTTTGTGGGTGTCGGAGTAAAATTTATCAACGTCAACCGGTGGATAAATAACGAGAACTTTATTTTGAAGGGCTTTTTCCTGAAATCTGGAAGTAAATTGAGAGTTGCAGATAACTCTGGTTAAGAGCTTGGATTTGAGTTGGTGGGTAATTTGAGAGATAAATTGACTTTGGGGTACAAAAGGAACTTGAATATGGAGATAATTTTTTTTGCCAAAAAGAGTGGGAATACTGCCGTCACTAATATAAAAAATAAGATCATATTGACGGTTATTTTTGAATTTGCTGAAAAACCGATTAAATCTAAGTTTAATTTGGGGTTGATTGACAACCCGACGGGTAAATTTGGAAAGATGATCGTTTTCTTCAATGAGATCTAAATTTTGAGGTTGGATACCGAAAATATCTGGAACTATATTTAAATTTTTTAAATTGAGAGAAAAACGTTTTTCGGCTTTTTCGATAAGGTCTTTTTTGCCTGACCAAAAAATATCGACCTGATAACCATTCTTGAGAAGAACTTCGGCGACGGTAAGACAGTATCTTTCTCCTCCGCCCAAGGTATCTAAGTAGGGATCATAGATTGCAGCCTTTTTATCCATCAACTTTATAATACCTTAAATTTTTTGATTTTGCTTTTGTTGTAATTCCCAGAGGCGAGCGTAGATTAAAAAAGTATTAAAAATTTCGAAAATTACTGAAATCCAGCCAACTTCCCCATCACGCCACATTTGTTGTTGGACAAGTCTTTCCCAGGCCTTGGTAAGCATCATACGGATAAATCGCCACCAAACGATTGGTGGATGGCCTGATTTGAACAGTGCTTGAGCCTCAGTGTCAGTCCAAACTAAAGTTTTATTGACCATAGAGGTTAGATCGCGGTGAGTATAGTGAAGTAAGTCGGAGTCGATGTAACCTAAATTTCCACTGGTTATGGGTTGTTCGTGTAAAATTCCCTTATATCCCTGAAAAAAATCGCGATTAAAAAGTCTTTTAACATAGTCCGGGTAAGTACCGCCATATTTGACCCGTTGACCTAAAAAATAATTGGCCCGAGGAATAGCATAATGGGAATATTTTAAATTGGATGAATTAATAGTTTTATTTATTTTTTTCTTAAGATTTAAAGGAACACGTTCATCGGCATCGACGTAAAAAATCCATTTTTGAGTGGCAAATTTAAAGCCTAAATTGCGCCATTTACTGAAATTTTTATTGTATTCGTCGAAGGTTTTAATTATCTTTATATGGGGAAGAGTTTTTTTGGCTAAAGTAACAGTTTTGTCGGTGGAATTAGCGGCGACCAGGATAATTTCTTTGGCCCAACGACATGATTTAAGACAATCAATAATCATTTTCTCTTCGTTTCCGGCTAAAATTATTATAGAAATTGGGGTTTTGGTTATTGCCATGAGCCTTTGTTGAATTTTTGGAAATAGAAATCTTTGATGCCGATTTTTTGCCATTTAGAGACGGACGGATCGAATAATTGAATTAGAGATTCTTTTAATAAAGCTAATTTAGTCCTAAACCGGCCATAGCGGAGACCAAAGAGGAGCCGATTGCGAGTGAGGAAATAATTATGTAGGTCTCCCCCACTTTTGGATGATCCAGAATTAATGTGCCAAATTTTAGATGTGGGAATATAGGCCATTTTAAAACCGGCAATTTTGGCGCGTTGACAGAAATCGGCGTCTTCAAGATACATAAAGAATTTTTCATCAAGTAATCCGATGGTTTCAAAAACCTGACGGTTGACAAGAAGGCAGCAGCCGGTAAGAAAATCGATTTGGTCATTGATTTGATCTTTTTGACCATTATCAACTTCGTCAACCCCAATGTGACTGCCGTAAATATTATTCCAATCCATTTGTCCGCCGGCAAACCAAATAACGTGCCCTTTGTCTTTGGCTTGATAGCGTTGGTTGTGATATTCATAACCAGGAGCAAAGTAGATTTTTGGGCCGAGAAGTTGGTATTGGGGAGTATATTTAACTAAATTTTTTAGGAAGTCGGGGTCGACAATAACATCATTATTAATAAGAAGAATTTGATTGAAATTGAGTTTCAGAATGTGTTTAATAGCAACGTTATTACCGCCGACAAATCCTAAATTAGAATGATTTTCAATAATTTCTATTTTAGGATTGTTTTTATATTCCCTTTGAAAAATTTCTAATGAATTGTCAGAAGAACCGTTGTCGACTAAGAAAATTTGGTAATCAAACTGACGGCAATTGATTTTGAGGATGGATTTAATAGTGTCAAGAGTCATTTCTGGTTTATTCCAGTTGATGATAACTAAGGCTATTTTGGGGTGGATCATGAAATTAAAAGTTTTTAGTGAGGTAATTGAGCCAGTGTCTAAATTTGATAATAAAACTTTTGAAGAAACCGGGTGAATATTCTTCACGGAAGAATTTTGAGAACCAATGATCATATTCAAACGTGGCCTCCTGACTGGCAGAAACAAAAGACTCACGGAGGATTTGTTTATCTTGAGAACCTTGTTTTTCCCATAATTTGGCGTAAATTAGACCAACAGCAAATCCTTGAAGGAGACAAAAAATGAGTCCATGAACACCATCTTTGTAGCCTTCGGCAAAGAAAAACCGGCTATTAAATTCCTGAATTGGTTTAAGGATAAAATCACTAACTTTGACTTTATATTCTTTGGCATTAAGTTCATCTGCCTGGATATTGCTATACCTAATAGCCCGAAGGATGAATTGATTTATATTCTGGTAATTATTATGCTTAATAGCGAGTTTTTCGGAGTCTAGAAGGGTAATACCGTTACCGGTAGTGATTGGCTGACTATGAATTTCTTTTTGCCAACTAACAGCACCGTTTTTAAAAAATCTGATTAAATAATCGGGCCAACAATTGGCGTGCCTGATCCATTTGCCAAAAATAAAATTTTGGCGCGGTATTTTGACATAATCGACATCCGATCTTTGGGTAATTTTCTTAAGTTCTTTTTTGATGGTTTTATTGAGATATTCGTCCGGGTCAAGTAAAAGTATCCATTTACCGGTGGCTTTGGAAAGAGCAAAGTTTCTGGCTGGTTCGACAAATTTCATTGGACGATAATTAAAAACTTTGGCACCGAAATTTTTGGCAATGGAGACACTGTTGTCAGTTGATTTCATATCGACAACGATAATTTCATCAACAAGATCTTTGATAGATTTGAGACATTTAGATAAGTTTTCGGCTTCGTTACGAACATTTATAACTGCAGAAATGTTTGGTTTGGATTTCATAGTATTTTTGATAAGTTTATCATCTTTGAACTTGATAGAGTTTAACATTTGATTGGTTGTAGATTTCGTTAACTTGAAGTTCTGCTGGATTTAAGGGTAGTTTTTGGTCATTGACTAAATAAATATACTTAATGTCATTATCAACTAAAAAGCCCCTGGTAAAAAATTTATCGGTACTGTGAAAAAATTTATCAACCAAATTACGACGTGATTGCCAATCAAAACCAGTAATATCTAAATTCATTTCGTCTTCCAGGAAGATGATTTTTTGAGAAAAGGCTGAGGTGTAAGCGGTGGTTTCGTAAGCATAGAGAGGAATGGGAGTAGAAAAATTATTTTTAAGATATTTATCATAAGGGTAGGTTAAAACTATGCCTTCTGGTTGGCTTTTTAAGAAATTTAAACCAGCTAATTCGTTTAAAGGCAGAGCTGATGGAGGTGGGTTGCCAAAATAGTCTTTGAGAGTACCATAACTACCAAGACATGAAATTAAAAGAATTATGAGGACGATTTTTTTTTGTTTACCCCATAAGGAATCAAGAAAAGAGGCAAAGTAAAAATTACCGATGAAAAGAAAATAATAAAAAAATTGAATAGTGTTCCAAGCGGTTCCTTTTTGGACAAATAAAAGAGGAATTAGAAAAGAAGAAGTAAGAATAGGAATAAAGATTAGATCAATATCAGTGTTTTTCTTTTTGAAGAAAGTGATTAAGAGTTTGAAGATGCCACAAATTCTGGCTCCAAGGTTTCCGACTAAAAACACGGTAATCAGGAATAAATCGATAAGTAACAATATAATAGAATTGGTTTGATTATAACGATACGAAGCAAGTTTGGGCCAGTAAAATTTGTCAATTGACTCGATCATGGAGTGGATAAACCAAAGAGGTTTGAACTCAAGTAATGAGGTTTGTCGGAATACTCCCAAAAGCCAGAGGATAGTGAAAGAAAAAACTCCAGTAAAAAGGCAAATGAAAAAGTTAAATTTGGAGAATTTCTTGGAGATTAAAAAGTTGACTAGCCAGTAAAAAGAAAGACCAAAGCCAATTAAAACTCCAGAATAGACTTTGATTCCGGAGAGTAAGGAAAAGATGATTCCGATAAGAATGGCGGCTAATACCGAAGAACCATTTTTATATCGATGCCAAAGGATAAGACCACTAAGTAAAATGATGAGAGAAAAAGCAAATGGGGGGTTAAGTAAAGTAGAGACTGATTGCATGGACCAAAACATGGATTCACCGCCAATTTGTCTGTTTTTGATTAAAGTAATTATCCAGCCAAATGATGAGGCAAAATAGTTAAGCAGAACAAAAAATAAAGATTGAGGAAATTTTTGGGTAATTTGGTAGACCAATTTAAATGAAAGCAGGCCTAAAATGACAGCGAAGATGAATGGAAAAATTTGAAAATATAAAAGAATTGGCTTGATAGAAGTAAGGGTGGAAATTAAAGAGACAAACAGATCAAATCCCCAATGATAATTGTTTAAGACAGTGCCAGAGAAAACGGGATTTTGGGGAGGAATATTTTTGGCAAGTTGATTAATTAGAGCCAGATGCCAAATACCATCGTGTCCATTTGGTCCCCAGAAACCAACACCAAAATCATAAACTAGACCGCTGCGAAACATAGTAGTCGCAAAGAGACAACTGGAAAGAAGAATAGTAAGGCCAAGAATTATTTTTTGTTTCTTAGACATTGAAGTTGGTGCCAAAACCAATTAATTTCTTTTTTGGAAGATATTAGAATGAAGCCACTATAAGTTAAAAAACCTATAATTATTTTAATAATGACATTTATTAGATGATTTAAATTAAATTGATTAATGCCAAAGAGGATAATTACCATGAGAATTGAACCGAAAAAGGGTTTTTTAATAGATTGGAAAATATTAAGGTTGAATTCTTTTTGGGCGACAAACCAGACAATAAAGGAACTAATACCAACAATAACCGAGGCCCAGACGGTACCAATATAGCCAAATTTCCAGCTAAGAATAGGAAAAAATATCCAAGTCAGAATAGTCCACATGATCATGAATTTGGTAGTGAGAGTAATTTTGCCGACGGCATTAAAAGCGTTGGTTATAGGGGTGGTAATGGCGGCGATGGCGTAATTGAAAGAGTAAAGGTACATAGGGAAGATGGCCGGGAGCCATTTGGTATATTTGGGGACAATGTAGATAAAATCTAAACCAACAAAGGAGATACCGACTAAAGCAGGAAAGACAACTAGGGCAATAAAGAAAAGACTTTTATCAAGGGATTTTTTGAGAAAATCCTGGTGTTCTTGAAGACGGGAAAAAGTAGGGAAAGTGATTTTCATAATGGCCTCCATAAAACTGAGAGGCATCCTGGGGCCTTTTTGGGCCCAAGCTAAAATACCGAAAGAATTAGTACCAATGATTTGAGCCACAAAAAGGTTGGAGAGTTTATCTTTAGCTACAGAAATAAAAGAATTGAATTGATAAGGAACACCATATTTAAAGAGTTTTTTAGCGACATTTTTGGAGAAAGAAAAACCAATAGGCCAGGAAATGAATTTATAGATAATAATCAGGCCAAGAAAGCTGCGGATGAAAGTGGCGATGGCATAAGAAAGAGTACCGAAACCCAAAAAGGCAAAGAAGACAGCAAAAATATAGAAAGTAATATTTTCAACAATATCGATAGTGGAGAGAAGTTTAAAATTTAATTTGCGTTCTAATAAGACTGAAGGAATGGTTTTAAGTGAAGCGGCGATGAAAGAAAAGCAGAGTGAGGCAACGATCCAAGTTTCGTTAAATTCAAGATGTTGGCTTTTAATTATAGGAAAGGCAATTATGAGAGCAAGAATAACAAGAATTTGCTGGACAGTAAAGGTAGTTTGAAGCTCATCTTTAGTGATTTCGGTTTTTTGTTGGATTAGAGCGGCAGCCAAACCAATATCAGAAAAGTAACCTAAAATACCAACTGATTCGGCTACAATAGCAAAAACACCGACTTCTTTGGTACCCAAAAGATAAGTAAGAAGAAAAAAACCGACAAAAGATATCGCCTGGATACCAATGTTCCGGAGGGACAAAAAAATGACGCTACTGGTGGTCTGATGTTTTATTTCCTGGATGTCGATCTGTTCCATAGAGGTTTTAATAGATAGGTGGCGACTATGAGGAGAGTTACGAGGGAAATATAGTTAGAGACTATTCTGACGGGAGTATTGTGTAGTTTGATAAAAATCTGGTGTTTACCGGCGGATAAGTTAATAACCATTCGACCAAACTCGGGGTCAATTTGGTAATCGATTTTTTGATTGTTGTCAGTAATTTGAAAATTGGGAAAGGCTAATTGAGAAATAGTAACTTGAGCAGCCTGATTCAAAGAAAGGGTGAAAAATAGCCAATCAGTACCTTTTTGTTGTTCGGAAATGTTTATGAGTGAATCTTTGGGATTAACTTCGTCGATATATTCTTTGGCGGGAGAAATGGCAGCCTTAGCAGCAGTTTTTGGTAAGTAATCATAAATACCTGAGGTTATTTGACGTTCCCAATTGAGTCCGGAAAATTTTTGTTCATCAGTAATTGGTCCGCTGTGAACAGGAGAGAAATATTTGATATTTAGAGAAAATAAAACTATGGAAATAAGACCGATTATGAGGTAGCTGAATTGGTTTTTGAGTTTTAAAAATTTATTTAAGATTAAAGGAAGAACACCGATACTTAGGGAAAAGACAAAAGTGGTAAGATTTAAAAATCGCCAAGGGAATTGAACTTTTTGGATAATGGGGAAAATAAACCAGATTGGGGTGGACCTTTCGTGACACATAAAGGCGGTTAAAAACCCGATAAAAATAAAAATACTGGACAAAAGAATTTTGGAATTTATTTTTTTGGTTTTAAAAAATTGAATGAGCGAGACAATTATAATTAAAATCGGAACGATCCAGTGTAAATAACCGATCATAAAAGACATGCTGTCGTTTGGTCCCCAAATTGAGCCTCCATCTCCCCAAAAATTACTGATGAACATTTGATAGAGAGAAACAAAGTGAGCCGAAAAGTGATAATAACCATTAAACATAGTTTCAATACTGACGTATTTGGTCTCAATTAGTGTGGGTATGGTAAAGAAAGCTGCCAGCCCGAAAGCAATAATAGCCGATAGACATAATTTAAGGAATACGGAAAATTGTTTTTTGATATTTTGCCAAATTGAAAGTTTTTTTTGAAATTTAGTTATTAACCAGAAAGCCGACCAGATAACGAGTATTGGAGTGAAAATTAAAACCATGGGGTTGTGGGACAATAAAAGACAGAGAAAAGAAATACCTAATCCGATAATGAATTTGGGCTTTTTTTCGAGGATAAGCTTTCTGGAGTAATAAAAAGCCAGAGGGAAAAAGACTGAAGCCCAAGCTTCGTTCATGGCACCACGGACATAAATATTCAGGGCGTGATAAGGGGCATAAGTGTAAAATAGAGCCGAAAAAATTCCTCCAAGTGGTCCAAAAATTGACGAGACCAGTAAATACATAAAACAGGCGGCTAAAATAAATTGCACAACAGCCGTTAATTTGACTGTAGTGACAAAGTTAAATTGTAAGGTACGGAAAATTTGACCAATAATACTAGGTAACGGCGGATAAAAGTTAAATAAAGGATAACCATAACCAAAGCCTAAATCCGGTGTCCAACGGCAAGGAATTTGGCCGTCAAATAAGCATTTTTCGAATTCTAATTGGCGGACCATTTGCATGTCGTCGTGCATGTTCCAATAAATTCCAGGTTTAAAAAAGAAGGAAAAAGCCGGAATAGATAGAATGATAACCAGAATATATGGAAAAAATTTTTGTTTGATAAGCCAGAAAAAAAACTTTTTGATTTTATGGGTTGTTTGGGCCATGAAGCTAATTATTTAGTTTGCTTTTTAACAAGCAAATCGTAGCTTAAGTATAAACTAATTCCGGCAAAAACACTTCTAAAAAGGCTTTTGAGAGTAAAAATGTCGGTAAATTTAGAAATAAGGTTGGCTGTACCGGAGAATTGATTTAGATTAGGGTTGATGACAGCAAAAAGTCCAACAGAAAGTGAATTCTCGAAAGTAAAAACGATAAAAAGATAGATAACAAAAAGAGATAAATAACTCCAGAGGTTTTTGAAATTATTCATAACTAAATCAATTAAAATAAAAGGAGTTATCCAAAGGAACCATTGAGGGTGATAGTGAGTGACAGAAAATAGAATAAGAAAAAAAATAAGGTAGAATTGAGCAGGGATTTTGGCAAATAAGTCTTTTTTTTGAGAAGCGAATATAACTAAAAGTGTGGTTAAAATAATAAAAGGATAAATACCTTCGGCGTTGGTCATCATCCACTCCATAAAAAGCATTTTTTGGCTTTTAGGACTGAAAACCATGTAGCGGTAAGCGCTGGAACCAATAAATGGAAGGTTAGTTAAGATTAAAGGTAGGATTCCGATAAAATTTATTTTGATAAAGTCTTTAAAATTTTTAGAATTGGCAAAAGATAAAATCGGGAGTAGATAAATGGGGTACATTTTGTAGGCGGCTCCGATACCCAGCATTAAGGCCCCTAAGGCAGGGTTTTTCTTTTTAAGGAAAATTAAAGAAAGGACAGTAAAAAGAACGGGGATAATATCAAAAACTCCAAGACAAAAGGTAGTGTAAAGGGTGACTGGATTAAAAAGCCAAAGAATAAAAATTAACCGTTTTTGTTTATCTGTTTGGAATAATTTAGTTAATAAATAGGCGACAAGAAGATCAATAAAGAGGTAGGGTAACTTGAGTAAAAACAAGTTAGTGTTGAGATCGGAAATAGAATAGATATTTACTCCATTCATAACGTTTTGGATAAATGGGTAGATATTGAATGGAGAAAGAAGTTTTTGAAAAATCCCAAGAGTAAAGTAAGTTAGAGGCGGATAAATAAAGATATCCCCGACACCAAAATTTTTGACTAACGGATGGTCAGGACTAAGCTTGAGAAGATAATCGTAAATGTTAACGATATTGTCTGAAGCAAAGAAATAACTGGAAAGACTTTGTCCGGCCAGATCCGGGTGGTAAGTAAAGAACATTAAGAACAGACGAATCAGAATAGCGGGTAATAAAATCAGAAACAAACTTTTTTGGGAAAATTTCATATCTGAATTAGTAATAAATAATCATCATTGGGCTTAGGATATTTTTCGATAATTTTAACTTTATCCATTTCTGACGAGTTTAGTTTTAATCTTGATTGATTAGCCACAATATAAACTTCATCACCAAATTTTTTGGCGTTAACTAAGTTATCAGGAATAGAAGTAAAGCCTAATCCCAAACCGATGACTGTCAGATGGGGAATTTCATTGGTGTAAATTTGAAGGCCGTCAGGTAACGTTCCAAAGGAACCTTCAGTACCGACGATAACATTAGCTTGACTAGACCTATATTTGAGATAATCGGCAGCTGATTTTATCCCCCAGCCTGAAGTCCAACCATTAAGATAACCAGATTCGGTGTTGGGAAGCTGAACAGGGAATGGATTGAGACTGATTTTTTTGAGCCAAAAAAGATTGGGAATTAAAAGAATTAAGACAAAAATAATTCGGGAAAAGTTATTTTTAAAGAAAACTGAAAGCCCGAGACTAATCAAGATAATTGCGGCAGGAAGAATAAAAAGAATATATCTGGCGGTAAAAACTTTAGCCATGGCGGCATTAGCGATTAAGGGTAAGATGACCCAGGCGGATAAGACAAAAAGATGGGTATTTTTTTGATAAAAGAAGAAAAGAAAGAGACCGATGGCTGCAAAAATTAAAATAGGCCAGGAAATATATTGGTTAAAAATGGTTAAAGTGTCTTGCAGATGAGGCATTAGGGGGTCAAGCGGGTGTTTGATAACTTCAGACAAGCTCCAGATATAATCCTTGTTTCTTAGAGCAATCATATTAAATTGAGGACCAAGGCGAAGGATATTGTAAATTAGAAAAGCTAATATAGAGGAAATTATTGGTAAATAATAACTTTTGAAACGTTTAAAATTAAAAATAAAAAAAGTAAAGACGGATAAGGCGATAAAATAAACGGCTGGTGACTTGGTTAGCCAGGAAAGTCCCAAAATGATACCTAAGATGAGAGATAAGTCGAGTCTTCTGAATTTAGTTAGAAGGAGGGAGAAAAAAAGAGACCAAATACCAAGTGCAGAAAGAAGGTTATCGGGAACAGCTAACCTATCAAAGAAAAAACTAAATGGAATGAAAAGATAGATTAATGAAGAAAGAAATCCATAATAAAAATTGTCCCGAATGGATTCAAGGATGAATTTAACAGGGTCTCTGGAGGGATTGAAAAAATCAATGATAAGGCAAGTGGTAAAAAATATACCTAATAAAATTAAAAACCCGGAAAAAACAGAAATAAAACGAGCAGTAACCAGAGGATCAAAATGGAAACGCAATAAAACGGCGGTAATCCACATGAAAAGTGGTTGTTTGCCATCGGTTTGAGGAATAAACCGAAGCGTTTCTTCGTTTTTAATAATTTGAGACCAACGAATATAAATGGCTTCATCACCAAAGACAGGGATAGAAGTTAAATTTTGAAGGCGGCTAAAGAAATAGAAAGCGATGATAATAAAAGAAAGGAGAATTTTAATTCCCAAATTATTTTTTTTGGTCATAAAAACCCCGAAGATCATTATATTTAACACGAATAATTTCCTGAAGCATTTGTTGGGATTCTTTTTTGAAGCGTTTAGTATCGTCACCCTTGGTGGTACTGGAGTCTTCGTCTTTCCATTTGACTAAAACTTCTTTTATTTTATAGCCCCATTTTTGGGCCATAAATAATAACTCAACATCGAAGGCAGAAACACGCCAACCTTTTTTGTCACTTTTGTCCTTGAAAAACTGGAGGTTGGGGAAAATTTTTTTGGCTAAATCAGTTTTGATGGCCTTAAAGCCGCATTGGGTGTCAACAATATTATGAAGTAAAAAGAGACGACGACCAGAAAGAAAACCCCGGGCCATGATTTTTCTAATTAATGAAGCACCTTGACGAACAGCGCCACGAGAACCAATAACAACACTATAACCCTGGTCAAAATATGGTAGGAGTTTAAGAGATTCTTTGAGGGGAGTTGACTGATCCATGTCGGTAAATAAAACAATAGGATATTTAGCCTTTTGGATGCCGCCCCAAACTGCAGAAGGTTTACCTCCATGAGGTAAGTCAAGAACTTTAAAGCCTTGATGTTTAGAGACAAATTCCTTGACCAACTTAAGGCTATTGTCGGTGGATTCATCGTTACAGACTAAAACTTCCCAGTCGAATGGCTGCTTTGTCAGAAAACTGTAAACATCGTTTAGAACACCTCTTTTAAGATTGTTTTCTTCGTTATAACAAGGAATAACAATAGATAAGGTGGTTTTTTTCATAATTCTATTTTAACTTAACTTAGTCGGTTTGAGGGTGAATTAACTTATAAACTTTGATTCCATTAATTTCCCATTGGGAATCAATTTTAGCCCAACCGAAGGCGGCAATTGACCATTCTGGATTATTAATGGGATGACACTCGATTTGAAAAGGTTCGCAGACAACAAATAATTGATCGGTAACCTGGTCTTGAAGATTGACTAATTTGGTTTCATCTTTTTGGGTTAAGAGATAGCGATATGGCGGGTCGTAATTTTGTTTAGCTAACAAAGAAAAGTTATATTTTTGGTTGTCGGATTTCTCGATAATAGAATCGGCTATTTTTTGGGTGGTTTGAAGTTGATAATTTGCCGGCCAGCGGATGGGGTTGTTGCTGAGGGAATACCAACTTATGATTATAAAAAGGGGCAGGCCGATAATTTTGAATTTTTGGATAAGAAAACCAATCAGTAAAAAAACAGCGGGAAAAATGAAACCGAAATAATGAGCATAAATATGTTGTTTATATAGAGCCAAAGCCACCAATCCGAAGATATACCAGGTTAAAATTAACCAGATTTTGTGATTTTTATTTCTAATTTTTATTAGACTTATAATTATAAGTAGAGCAAAAATTGAGCTGATTATAATACCGGCAAGAGAGTCGCGTCCGGCAATAAGGTCGGTATTGACCTGATTAAAGATTGAGGGGAGTTCGGGAATGGCCTTGTAGGGTTTAATGCTAACGGTAGTCTCACGATAAGTAAAAAAATGAATTAAGGCTTTGATATTTTGACCGTTGTGCTTAAGGTCAAAAAGGATTTGGGGAACCAGAGAGGCCAGAAAAATAAAGAAGGCTAAAAATGAGTAAGTTATGAATGGTTTTAGGTGTTTTGATTGGGAACGGATGAATTTAATTAAGGAATAAAGCCAGTAAAGACCCGGTAATAGTAAAAGTGCCAACCCGAGATAGTGACTATTAATAACCATGATAAAGCTAAGGGAAGCATAAATAAAAAATTTATATTTAGACCGGAAAATGGCTTCAAAAAAGAAAAAAATGAAAAGAAGAGCGAAAAAAGGCATGATATTGGGGTTCCAGATAAAATTAGAGTACTTAATAACTGTGGGTGAAATGGCAAAAAGAAAAGAGGCAATTAAACCCGCAGGCCGATTAAACCATTTTTGGCCGATGTAAAAAATTAGAATAATAGTAGCAATATTGATAAGAGCGATGAAAATGGCTGGACCAATGGGATTGAAGTTGCCCAAAAGCAGAGAGGGAGCAATCAGATAATAAAACCATGGACCAAGATACATGTTGCCGATACTGGTTTGAGGGCCAATAAAAAAGAAATTTCCGTGTTTAAGAAAGTCTCTAATAATGTAGACATCCCGACCCTGGTCGCCTAAAAATTCCATATATTCTCCGATCCGATATAGTCTTAAAAAAGATCCAAGGATGACGATGAGAATTAAAACCCAGTTGGAGAAAATAAAATTTTTAAATTTAGCCACGATGAAAATTAATTTTAAACCAAAGACGGAAGAGATCAGAAAAACTTTTTAAAATAACTTTAAGGCTTCGTCCGGTAGCTTTACCTTCAGTTCTGGGATAATGATGAACGCCGATTTCAACAATTTTAAATCCGGCTTTTTTGGCTTTGATTAAAAATTCACTACTAATGAAGGCTCCCCTTTCGGCTTCAAGCTTAGGGATAGTACCGACGACTTTCTTATTGATCAATTTAAAACCGCAATCAATATCGGTAACTTTAAGACCAAAAAGAACAAAGACAATAAGTTCCCATATTTTTGAGGTAATAATGGTGGTTTTTGAGACCTTTCTGGAGAGATAATAGCCAATGACAATATCAGCTTGAGTTTGGTGTTGCTTTTTTATCAGGCTGGTAATTTCGGAAAAATCAAATTGGCCGTCGGAATCAGTAAAAGTAATCCATTGGTATTGGGAGTTGTAAAGACCGCTTTTGAGAGCGGCGCCATAGCCACGGTTGGGATTATGAGTAATAATTTTAATTTGTTGGGGATATTTTTTTTGAATTTTAAGCAAAACCTGTCCGGTATTGTCTTTGGAACCATCATTGATAAGGATAATTTCCCATTTTTGGGCGGTTTGATTAAGTATAGGGATAGCTTTGGAAACGGTGTTTTCGATGTTTTTCTCTTCATTGTAACAAGGAAAGAAGACGGATAGTTCGTTGATGAGGAATTTATTCATACTAAGTATGAGTATAACAAAATTGACTATTTTGAGAAATAACAGGGTTTACTTGACAAATGGGATTTTTACTTATATAATATCCTATAATTATTTATTAATTAAATAATAATGAAACAAAATAAAAGCTTATTTTTAACTGCCACTTTGGCTATTTTAGTATGTGGATCTTTGTTTGCTCCGGTTGGAGTCAAGGCAGATTCATATTCAAGTGATGATGGTAGAAAAACTATTTCAGTTGACAAGAAATTGAGATCTATTCACTCTTCTGAATATGTAGATAATATTTCCAGTTCGACTAAAGTTTTTACTAACCAGGACGTGATTGAGTTTAAAATTAAGGTAACTAATACCGGAACTACTAATATGAAAAATATTAAAGTTACGGATCAATTACCTCCATTTTTAAAATTAGTCTTTTTCCCAGGTACTTATAATAGTACTGATAATAAAGTGGAATGGACAATTGATGAACTCAACGCCGGAAATTCTAAAGAATTTTTTATTAGAGCCAGAATTGACAAGGCCGAAAATGTTAAAACTTTAGCTAAGGAAACTAACGTAGTTAAGGTTAGCGTTGACGATATTAATGAAAAAGATGATGCCACTTATTATATTGGAACCAAGAGCGGAGTTATCGTTCCTGAAACCGGTAGTATGGATTTGGTAATTGAAACTGTTGGGGTAATTACCGCCGGTATCTCTGGTTTAGCTTTGAGAAAGAAAATCCGCGGATACTAATCTAGTAATTGGCTAATAGCTAGTAGAAAAACAAAATAAACAAATCCCCTGCTGTTCGCCAGTTGGCGAAGGTGGGGGATTTATGGTTAAAAAAAATTACTTACCTTTCCAAACTTGAAAAGCCATTTTCCCTGATGAGTCAGTAAATGTAGCCATTTCCTGTAATTTACTTTTAATATGATCCGGCGGAGGATTTCCTATAGAGACAAGAAAAAATCGATTTGGCCTGATAATATCCTGGTTCCAGTCGACTTGTTTGATAATATATTTGCCAAAATATGTTTCTTTATCGGTAGTGATTCTGGTTTGAGTGATTAAAGGGTCCCACTTTTGAAAAAAAGCCAAGTATAAATACGGGATGCCGGAGTATTCTTTTCCGTGACGCAAATGATAATTGCCGTAGCGATAGTCAACATAAATATCTGTGGCCTCATTATCTATGGTTTTTAAGTAATACGCTATGGGTCTGTATCCTTGAAAGGTCTCCCCTAATTCTTTAGGAAAATGATAAAAATAAATCAGGCTGAAATTAAATAGAGTAATGAGAGTCAGTGACCACCAAATTTTGTTCATTTTATTTAAGCCAATTGCAGTTAATATAACCAAAGGGATGACTGTGTTCAGGTTTCTGATAAGTCCAAAATCCCCTTGGGTTAAAGCAGCAGTTATAGGTGAAATTAACAACCAAATGCGGAATAATCTATTTTTTGTTTTTTGAAAACCAATAATTAAGGGAATAATTGTTGGCCAAAGTAAAAGCCCCGGCATAAATGGATTATTTTTATTGACGATATTTAAACCGTTTAAAAAAAGAATTTTGGGGTTAAAACAGTTGAGGTAATTGCGAATAAATGTGGCTAAAATTCCAAACGGAGTAATTCCCGGAATAGCCCAAATTGGTTCTGTTTTAGCTCTGGCACCAGCTCCGGCATTTAAAAAATAATCGATTATTAGAGGTAAAGCGATTAAAAAGCTTAGAATCCAAAATTTCCATTTATCTTTTTTTAAAAAAGTTATTCCTCCGATAAAAACTATAAGTGGCACTAATAACCATTCGCTGTGATATCCATACATAGAAATTACCAAAGTGATTGATGAAAGAACTGTTCTTTTTCTGATCATTAACCAGATTCCCAGACTTAAGAAAAATAGGGCCAGGTTACCTTCCCAAGCCATTCGTGAAGCGTAAATGTGCCAGGGAGTAATGGATAATAAAACTGACGACCAAATGGCAATTTGACGATTTGAGGTTAGTTCAAAAGTGATCAGACCAATTACTAATATGGTTAAAAGCCCGGCAATAATTGAGGGTAATCTGACGACCAATTCGGTATTACCAAAAAGTAATTCAAGTGGAGCTAAGATATAAATATATAATGGTGCTTTATAAGTGCCGTAGGAAGGGAAAGATAAAGGAAAAATATTTCCATGTTCATCTTTGCCACTATTAGCAATACTGTAAGCGTCATAGGCGATTGATATTTCATCATTGGATAAATGCGGCGGGATAGAGTCCACTCGATATAGTCTTAAAAAGATACCGACAATGAGAAGGATTATAGTAAACTTGTTCATTTAATAATTCCTGCTATAAATAAGGGAATAAGCCAAAAGAAATATTTACCTGGATTAGGGTCATTTTCTATGGAAATTAATATAAGTCCAATAATTATTAGTCCTAAATTTATCCATCTTCTTTTTTTAATTAGGAGAAAAAGGCAGATTAAAGGTAAGTAAAAGAAGTTATCTGTCCAAATAAGGTCGATAGTTCGCTCGATAAGGGAAATTAAAATTATTGATTTATTCCACCAAATAGTTCTAATTTTATAGGGAAATATATCCTGATCCTTTTGAAAGTTTAAGATGGTTTCATGATAAGTGGGAGATTGCCAAAATGGTTTTTGGATGTTGATGGATATGAATATTAGTAGGAATACACCGATTATTAGTAATATATGTTTAAGCCATTTCTGAACCATAAGTAATATTTTGGCTATTTGGTAATTAACCTGAGACTCATGACCAGGGCCGGTGAATAACGATCGGAAAAGTTTTGATCGGCACCGAACCAAGGGTCATGGATTTTATAGTTGCCATTACTGCCGCTGATGATGACAATAAAATGCATTCCGGCAACATTAGACATTTTCATTTGAGCGATAACATAGCGTCCGGCTTTGAGTTCATCGTCAATGGTGCCACTGTTATACGGTACCTGTTTGTAAACATAACCATCGGGCGGATTTGGGGTTGACATATAAGCAGTATTGCCCCAAAAGTTGCTGGAATTGGCAGCATAAGCCGAAGGAGTTATATTGTGACCAAGTTTTTTATAAACCATAGAAATACTGTTGATGTAACAGCCAACTGAGCCGATAGTATCTTTGGAATTACCAATATATTGCTTACACCATCGAGGGTCACGTTGGGAATAAAAATTACCATCGCTACCTCCGCCGGGAACAGAATCAAGACAAGTACTACCACCAGCAGCACTGGAGAAATTTTTAAGGGCAGCTAATTGTGATTGGGCCTCGGCCAGGAGTGACTGATATCTCTTTTCATCATTTTTGGTAGTCTCCAAAAGATTGTTTTTGGCAGTTTTTTGACTGGTAAGACTCTTTTTTTGACTGTCTAGGGTTTTTTGGAGAGTTTCCAGCTCATTTTGTTTTTTGGCTTTAGCGGTTTTTTGTTCGTCATAATTGGAGCGAATAGTTTCAAGATTAATTAAATTTGTTTGACTATTTTTTTGAATGGCAGAGATATATTCATGTTGTTCCAAAAAAGTATTGAGGTCGGAAGTAAAAATATAAGCAAATGAAGGAACGCGCTTTTGGAGTTTGTAGTTTTGAACGGTTTGATGGATATATTCAGCTGAGAGCTGATTAATTTTAACTTCAAGCTTGCCGATTTCCAGACTTAACTGGTCGATTTCCTTTACTAGAATAGCAATAGAATTTTCAGTTTGAGTAATTTTGAGCAGAGTTAATTGATATTGAGAATCCAGAAGCTTAATTTGATTGGAGAGAGTATTTTTGGCAGTACCGAGTTCGTTTAGTTTTTGGGTATACTGGTTGATTTGATTTTGAATTTCTTCGGCATCTTCGGAAAAAACAAATTTTGGTGAGAGTAGAAGGCCTAAAAATAAAACCAGTAAAAATAACTTTTTAAACATCACTTAGAATTTGATGTATCTTTTAACACCGATCCAGCTGGCCAATAAACCAATTAAACAACCAAAAATCATTTCGGCAATAATGGCCATACCATAGATATTGAGATTATTGGAGATAAATTCAACCGGATTAAAAAAAGAATTAATTGACTGTTTACTAAATAAAATTATGGAAAAAATTAAAATTGAACCGATGAGACTGCCAAAAAAACCATAGAATAAACCCTCTAATAAGAAAGGTTTTTTGACATAAAAATTTGAGGCACCTAAAAGTCGGCTGATTTTAATTTCATCTTTGCGGTTGGTAGTTTTCATGCCAATAATGGAAGCAACAGAGAAAAAACTAATAACAATAACGACTAAGGTGATTAAAAGCCCACTTTTGCGAATAATTTGAGTCCAGTTTAAAAGAGAACTAATGACATCTTTTTGGTAAATAATTTCGTCGACAATGTCGGTTTTGGTGGCGTAGTTTTGGTAAATTTTTTCCAGAACAGAAGCATCTGAAACGGTAACTTCAAAAGAGGCCGGTAAAATATTGGCAGTAACCATTTCGGTTAACATAGGATTATCTTTATTTTGTTGTTTGTAAATTTCCAGGGCTTTTTCTTTGGAAATATATTTGACTTCTTTAATTCCGGAATATGTAGACAGATCTTTTTTGGTATTCTCGATGACTGAATTATCAAGGCCGTCTTTAATAAAAATAGTTATTTCCGGTTTGGTTTCAAAGTAATCTAAAACACGGGAAAGACCGGAATTAACTACCAGAAAAGCAGAAATTAAAATAAAACTGAAGGCCATTAAGATTAAAGCGGTAAAACTTTGAATGGGTGAACGGCGAATATGGTGCCAAGTGGTGTTAACTGTGGTCATGTTTTTTTGAATGAGTATTTTTTTTGGTAGTTTCTTTGGCTGGTTTGGCCGAGTCGGAAATAACCTGACCATCTTTAACTTCAATTCGACGCTTAACTAAAGCTTCGATAATTTCCTGATTATGAGTGGTCATAATTATGGTAGTGTTGCTTTTTTGGTTGATATCTTTGAGAAGTTTAACCAGATTCCAGGAATTTTCGGCATCTAAATTGCCGGTAGGTTCGTCGGCCAAAATAATTTTGGGTTCAATAGCCAAAGCTCTGGCTAAAGCAGCCCGCTGGAGTTCGCCACCAGATAATTGTGAAGGAAAAAGAAAACGGCGGCTATTTAAATTAACTTGTTTAATAACCTCGTCAATTTTGGTGGCAATTTTATCTTTGGGAAAAGAAATAATGTCTAAACTAAGAGCAATATTTTCCTCAACAGATTTATCCATAATAAGCTGATAATCCTGAAAAATAACCCCGATTTGACGACGAATATGGTCGATAGCTTCTTTGCGACCAAGACTAAGATCGATATCATCAATGATAATCTGACCGGAACTGGTTTTAATTTGATTGAGAATTAATTTGAGAATAGTGGATTTACCGGAACCGGACGGACCAACAATAAAGACAAAATCTCCCTGATCAACAGTAAAATTAACATCTTTGAGGGCGGTAATCAGTCCAAAATTTTTATCGACATGGTCAAAGACTATTTTCATTTTATTCAAGAATCTTAATGCTACCAACGTCTAATAACCAACCGGCTTTATTGGAGCTATTGGTTTCACCTTTAACTTCAACCTTTTTGTCAATAAAGAGGTCAAGATCAATGACTGATGAAGTTAAAGCAGCGTTTTGAGTTTTACCACCTTCACGCTCAAGAGTGTGGGTACCTTCACCATTAATGCCGCCGGATTTGATTATGCCAGTGGCGCTGTCGGCAAAAGTTTTACTGGTATTACCATAGACAACACCAACTTTGACCGCTTCTCCTTCGATTATTTGGGCGGCCTGGTTATCAACTAGGCTTTCACTAGAACTGATTTGGGAATTGGTAGTTTTACTGGGCCAAAAACGAGAAATCCAGAAACCAGAAGTAATAGCTAATATTATTATGATAATATAGGGTAATTTTGAAGTTTTGGGAAGTTTTAAAGCTTCTTGATTGGATAATGGTGCAGTTGATAGATTTGGTATATCCATATATAAAATAAAATCTAATAATTCAGTATAGCAAAATGGACAATAGATTGTAGTTTGGAGGATATTTGTCTTACTCCAACCTCCATTGGGTAATAACTTTAGCTACTTCTTTGGGCATCTTAAATATTATACTCGGATCATAATTGACTTTAACAGCCGGATTGGTATTGTTATTCATTTTAGTGGCAAATGATCGACGGAAATCAACTGAATTATAACCATAGACACTGCCGTTAATAATTAATTGATCATCAGACTTACCCAGAGCACTGATTAGATTAGCCACTAAGACGGCATTGACTTGTTTAACATGGGAACTGATAGCAATAGTCCCTTCAACAATAATGACTCTGAATTGATTATCATTAATATCTTCATCAATTTCTAAATCACCTTGAATTAAAATAATACCGGTTAAACCAACTCCGATATTTGACCATTGCTTTTCTCCACTGCTGGTGACGGTGGTACCTACGCCTAACTTACTGAAATAATTATTCCTAAGATAACCATAGGTATAATTTTTGATGTTTAATGATTTGCCAAAATATTTTTTTAAGGTGGTGTCATAGGTTGATAAGGAATTGGTACTGTCTTTACTCCAGACGACTCCATCAACTGAAGTCCGACATTTAGTGGCATCGCTACTTCCCATAGCACAGGTGGCCGGAACATAGTTGTCCACTTTACCGATTGATAAGATACTGCCATTATTGACACTAAACCAGGCATCCTGATCCATAATGGCTGAATACTGAATGGCAATTTGAGGATTAGCGGTATAAGGATCAACTACCCGGGTATCACCCAAGTTAAGAGTAATATTACTGACACACCGGCCGTTAACCTTAGCCTGATTAGGTTCGATTCCGGGAAACTGATCAAAGTCAGCGGTATAGGTGGTGGTTTCACTCCACTTTAATTTTCTGGCAGCTTCTCCATTACTGGAAAAATAGGGGGAAGTGACTGACATTTCACTTCTCTGACCTTCACCGGCACTATAGGCCAGGCCAAATACTTTTTTATCAGAGATTAAATTAGTAAAACCCCGATTGGCTGAACAGGAAATACTAGTGACACTGCTGCCATCATACATAGTTCCGCCAATTCCTACCAGACAATCCCAGACTTTAAAGTTACGGGTAGAATAAGTCCAGGAACCTTTACCCGGAGGATCATCCATATCTTCCAATTGATATTCGACTTTATAGGTATCAGCGGTAAAGTCTTTAGTCTCCATGACAAAACTGGCCACTCCGTTGACTGGTGTTTGGGGATTAATAGTTATGGGAGTACCACCGGAGACCGGAGTAAACCTTAACTGAATTGATTTAATATCATTTAAACCATTGGCATCAGTGGCGGTAACTTTCCAAATAGCTTTAGTTGAACCATTAAAAACTGATTGACAGATATTATTAATTGAAACACCGCTTCGGACTTCACGAGGTACCGGACTGGGAGTACCGGTGACATCAGGATAAAGCATAATGGTAGGAGTGACTACCGGTAAAACATCATTAGGGGCGGAACAACCGACACCACTATCTTGACACTGTCCGGTACATGTCCAACTGTACAGTCCGTTAGAACCATTAGTTAAACCACTGGAAGTGTTGTTGGCGCCACACAGATTAGCTGCAGCCGGTAAAGTGACACCTTGGTAATATTGAACATTAGCAGCAGTACCGCAAGCATTAGAGTATTTGGTCTTCTTATCCGCTGTACACTGACTGCTATTGCCTCCTCCGCATGTTCCCGAACAATTCCATGTCCAATTACCACCACTGCTGCCCTCATTAATAACACTTCCATTATTACAAGCCGCCGGATTACTACAATATGAACCAGTTTTATTGGCACAAGAACCATCGCTAGATTTACAGCAATATTTATGATAGTAAGTCCAATTTTCATCAGTGCCGAGGCTACTAGCGCAAGTACTATCGGTGCAAGTACTATACTGAACCAAAATACCACACCCGTCACAACCCGCAACTTCCCAACCAAGACCCTTACATGATTGAGAACCAGAAAAAGTTTTTTTGGCACAATACCAATCACCCCAATTATCCTGTTTACATTCACCACCGGTCACATTATAACTAGCAGATCTACTACAAGCACTAATCCAAATACCATAATTACATATAGTCCATGAAGCCGCCATTAAATTACTCCTGAAAAAAAATGTAAAACTAAAAAATAAGACAGTAGTTAAAAATAATTTCTTCATCATTGTTGCGATCTAACCATAATAGAGTAGACCATGGGAAAAATCATCTGACAACCAGAACTATTAATGTCACTCTCTTTTTGCAAAAAACAAATTTCATCGGTATAGTCGCTGTATTGAGAAACGAGACCATTCCCATTTAAACGATTTAAAAAGCTTCTTGATACACTAACCTGATCATTTAATTCATTTAATAAACGGATATTACTTTCAGTTTCACCAAGCTTATTGAATTGACTGTCGCTGACGGTATCGTCTACCATCATAAAAACCACTACTTTATCTTTCAAAGATTGGAATATATTTTCCATATCATTAATGTTCTTGACTCTATCCATTTTTTTTAAATCTGCAAGACTATTTGTTTCGGTGCTATTAACAATAAGACTAACTGAGCTACCAACATCTTTAATGGAATAAACCGGAATTCTAATAGGTGTCACAAATCTATTACCGTCTTGACCATCGAAGCCAGCAAAAACCAACAAACTATCGTTCCATTCTTTATATCCCAAAAATAAACCCTCTGCTCTTGAAAAACTTTCTAAACCTAATCTATCAATTGAATCTGATCTTTTTGAAACCAAAATTTTACTCTTAATATCTTCATAAGAGAAAGGCGATTCAGATTTTAAAAATTTACAGATATCCTGATTTAAACCAACCTTTGAAGAACAACTAATTTGTTTATCAACCTGTAGATTATTTTTTTTACTAAATAACCAAAAACCGCCGACAAATAGTAAAATCAAGACAAAACTCAAAAAAAACCAATAATACCTCTTCACTAAATAAAGTATACAACAAAAACTAAACCGTCTGTAAATAAATTACAAAAAAGAAGACATACCTAAAATAACAGGGATACTGATACTTATGTTGTCAAAAACTAAAGAATTTAAAGAGGTAATAATTAATGGCTCGTCTGAACCAGTATCGATCCTAAATATTTTTAACTTAGGATCAGGGTACTCTAATTCTAGACTATTCCTGAAAACATCAGCATTCAAACTTCTGGTGTAATAGACTGTCTCTTTTATTTCTTCAATATATCTTAAAGAATTAGCTCCACGATTTTTACCCTTAGCTATCTCCTTGCTAGTTATCTTGTCGGTATTTAAATTAACCACTAAATTTCTACCTAAACAATCATCTAATCTATTGATAATAGTACTATTATCCTTTGTTTGGAACCCAGAACCACCACTACTTAAATTCAAGCTATTTAAATTTGTAACAGTAAATTTAAATGGAGAAGCAGTATCATCTAATACATATAACGGAACTCTAACCGATGTTACAAACCTCTTTTGGTTAACATCCTTAACTCCTAATAATAAAAAAAGATTATCTTCTACTGAATCTTTTAAAGATCCCAAAAATATCCCTTGAACATTACGAGTATGGATTAAACCAAGATCTTCAGTTTCTTCACTTTTAATTGTTATTAATCCTGATTTTATCTCTTCATCTGTATATCCCGGTGCCTCATTCAAATAATTTATTATATTTTCTGCAATCACTTGTTCCGGTGATTTTTCTGTCTCAGTGGGGTTTAAAGTTTCTGCTATAGTTACTATTCCCTGTTTTTGTAATACTTCCTCGGGTGTTTCAATACCATTTAGACCAGCTTCAGTTGAAGTTTCCGGATTCTGAGGTAATGTCTTGTTTTCTTCAGCCAGAGATCCCATACCAGTAGCTAACATCACACTGGCAGTAGCAGCCGCAATTGGTCTTCTCCATTTAATCAAAAGACTTTCTCTTACTGATTGACCTTGATTATCAAGATATCCCTGACTATTTACTTCTGTTTCTATATTTTTCATTTTTGTATATAGATTTTAACTAAAACCTATAATATAAAAATAATTATAGTTAAATCAGGCAAAAAAGTCAATAGATTTGTTATCTCATAATAATTTATACATACCTAATACACATTTAAATTAAGTAAAAGAGAAATATTTAAAAATACTGCGAAGAGACAAAAGCATTAGATTAAAGACAGTAGTCGGTGTAATACACAAATCAGGTTAATATTTATTTGGTTGAGTCTGTGAAAAATTGCTGAAGGGATTTATAGTCTTTGTCAGCTGGGATAAAAACCCATTGTTGGTTTACAAAGGTAGCTGGGTGATAAATCAGACCGTCTTTGGCTGAAGTGCCAACTTTAATTTCGATCTTATTTAGGGAAAGTTTAGATAAATTTTCCCCTATTGAGGTAAGAATTTTAAAAGCCTGAATATCAGAAAGATCTTTGGAAATATTTTCATTCCAAAAACGATAAAGATCAAAAATTTGCTGAGGTTTAGTTAAAAAATTACCGCTTTTAATTTTTTCTAAAATAGCTTGAATCAGAAGTTGCTGGCGTTGAATTCTAGCCAGATCAGTACCGCCCTGAGCAACAGTTTCGCCACCTTTTCGAGAACGAACAAATTCAGTAATATTTGATTGATCTAAATGGATTTGACCGGCAGGAAATTCAACGGTTTTATAGATGGGAGCGCCGGATTTTGGATCTTGAATATAATCAGGGTTGGGGTACTGTTTATCAATAAACCCCTGGTCTAAGGTAATATCAACGCCGTCAATAAGATTAACAAATTGAATTAAATTATCGGTAGTTAAAATGAAAACATGGTCGATATTTTGGCCGGTTAGTTTTTGAAACTTATCTTTAATGAAAGAAAATTGATCAGGCTCCTTAAGAGATAAAGGATAAATTTCGTTGACTTTGGCGTTGATATCATAAAACCACAGGTCGCGAGGAATAGAGATAAGATTTATTTTGGAGTCTTTTTTATTTAGGGAAGTAAAAATAATGGTGTCGGTGGTTTCAGTTTTTTCGAGTAAATCATCGCGCTTATCCAAACCTAAAACCATAAAATTTATTTTGTCCTGATTTTGGTAAGGATTTGTCTGTTGGATTTGTTTAATAAAACCGGTAATGTTTTCCGGTGTTTGATTTAATTTTTGGGCAAAAAAATTAATACCATAATAAAAAATTCCAAACGAAAGACCTATTAGGATTAAAACGGAGATAAAAGTTACTTTAACTGCTTTTGGCATAGCTATAATTTTAATTCAGCTTCTATGAAATCGTCAAGGTCACCATCTAAAACTGCTGTCGTATCTGAGGTTTCATAACGGGTTCTGAGGTCTTTAACCATTTTGTATGGATGAAGAACGTAGGAGCGAATTTGATGTCCCCAACCAGCAACGATATTTTCACCTTTGATACCTTTTTTTTCCTGATTCTGCTTCTCTTCTTCCAGAGCCCATAGTTTGGAAGTAAGCATCTGCATAGCTAATTCCCGATTTTGTTCCTGGCCTCGCTGACTTTGACAAGAAACACTAATTCCGGTAGGTTTGTGAACCAGCCTGACAGCAGTAGAAACTTTGTTAACATTTTGGCCACCATGGCCACCTGATCTGAAAGCAGAAAATTCAATTTCAGAGTCGGGGATTTTAAAGTCAGAATTAAAATCTAAGACTGGAGTAACTTCAACTTTGGCAAATGAGGTTTGACGAAGTTGGTCGGCATTGAAAGGTGAAAGACGAACTAAACGATGAACTCCGGATTCTTTTTTAAGATAGCCATAGGCAAACGATTGATTAATTTTGAAATAAACTGATTTAATACCGGCTTCTTCACCCGGAGTTAGATCAACGACTTCATATGGCCAGCCTCGGCGTTCAAAAAATCGAAAATACATACGTTGAAGCAT
>CAYOPC010000001.1:33761-52566 GCA_964405765.1 uncultured Gammaproteobacteria bacterium
TCTGGAAGTGAATTCATATTTTAGTTTTCGTCAATGTTTTTTATCATATCATCAGAAATATTTTTGATAAGACTTTTTTTGATTTCTTTGATTTGTTTTTGAGGGAAACCATTAAGTTTTGATTTAATAAATTCAGTAGAGTTATAAATAAATTTACCAACTTGGGTTTGGTTAAAATTTTCTAATTGATGGCGACTGTCCTGAGGAAGTTTAGAGTACATATCGCCCAAGATATTAGACGAAGAAGTAGCCTCGCCGACAAAGAGTGTCGGGTCGCTTTCAGATAAATTTTTAGACGGTTTTTGACTTAACCAAGAAATCAAGAAAAAAACAATAACTATAAATACAGTGAGTCTAATTAGGCTTCCGAAAGTAATTCTTTGGGGCTTAACTTTTTTGGCCATGAAATTATTTAGCTAATTTAGCGGAAAGGAAGTCAATGATGGGAGTATCACCCTGGATACATTTTTTATTGACCGGATCGAATCCAGTAGGAACACCAATACCCTGATCTTCTATTAATTCGGGGCAATATTCCTTAACGGTATTAGATAATTCGGTTTGATTATTTTGATTGTAATAGACTTCTTTGTAATTTATTTTCAGTTTTTGGTCAGAATTGTTGTCATTAAGCCATTTTTCGACGTTCTCACAATGAGGACAACCGTTACCCCAATAAAAAACCAAATCAGGATTATCGTAAATCGGATAGTCTTTATAAATATCTTTTTCGGCTGAAACATCAGCCTGATTATTTTGACCAGTCTGGGTTTCAGTTTGATTTTTTGGAGGTTGAGATAAAAGCCAAAAAAGTCCGGCGAAAAAAAGAATAGTAATAATAAAATAAGTGGCGCGTTTGACCATTATTTAGTTTTAGAGGTAAGACTGATAATTTTATCGCCCTGAACGATTTTGTCCAGAATATCAAAACCGGAAATAACTTCACCGAAGTTAACATAATCGGAAGTTAAATGTTGACAGCCTTCGGTGGTAAAACAGATAAAAAATTGACTGTCGTTGCTAACCAATTTGGTCTCAGCCGTTCTAGCTAAGCCAAGACTACCCCGGACAAAGGGAATATCATTTAACTCGGAATCCTGTTTACCACCACCCATACCGGTGCCAGTTGGGTCACCACCTTGAGCCATAAAACCGGCAATAACCCGATGGAAAGTTAAATCATTATAAAATCCACTGTCGGCTTTTTGAATAAAATTAGCGACAGTTTTTGGGGCTTGGTCTTGATAAAGTTTGATGAGAATTTCACCGTTTTTAGTTTTTAAGGAAACTACTGGGTTTTCTTTGGTTTGGTCAGCTGTGGGGCTGACAGTGATATTGGCCGATGAGGTAGGAGGAGTATTTAAGTCCATATTTTGGTTATTTTTATTGTCGGTGGTTTTTTTAAGACTACAACCGGAAATAAATAAAGATGAAACAATAATCAAACTAAGTAATTTAATTTTTTGATTCATATGGTTTATTTTAACAGAATTAAGATTTTTTTATCACCGGTATTAATATCTTCTTTTTTGAGGCTTTTGGGAAAATCATGAATACTTTCTATAAGTAATGAATATGAATATTTAAAATAAGCACCAAATTGGGTGCCGACATCATGAACAGTGAACTTTTGCTGGTTATCGTCGTAACCTAAAATAACTAAATTATGATAATAAGGGCCACCTTCTTTAAAATGTTTATTTTCCCGGTATAAAGTTTTACCATTGGCCGGGACTATAACCGGTATATCTTGAGATATATAAGTTTTAATGTCGTCAATAGTGGGATTAGAAATAACTTTGGGGGAATATCCTAAATAATTTTGGGCGATCAAACTCATTTGTTCAAGATTTACATCATGTGTAAATAATTGCTGGTTTTCAAAATCAATTATTTTAAGAAGATCGGCTTTGATAGTTTGAGGATCAGATGAAGTGATATTTCGATAAAAATAATCGACGGTTAAAAGGGCTGCTTCTTCGCAGGCATCCTGCCAGGGTTGATCCCAATTTTTTTCAGGTGACTGAGGCACAAAAGTGGTTTGAATTAAGTGTTTGTCGGGCAAACCGGAGGGAAGTATTTTGGTGGGGACAGGGGCAATTGTTTCTTTTATTTCTTCAACTTTGTTGGATATTTGGGTAATTTTATTTTCGATTTTTGGAGAGACAGTCGGAGAGAAGATTTTTAAATAGATAAAAATTCCACCTAAAATTAGGAGGAAAAATAGAGTAATTTTTTTGATCATGATTTATTATAATATGTTTTTAAATAAAGCCTAAAGATTGATTAATATTAATATTGTAGTAGAATATGCGAATGCCTAATTTGACCGATATTCGAAATGTCGCGGTGATTGCCCATGTTGACCATGGCAAGACGACTTTGGTGGATGCCCTTTTGAAACAGACTCATACTTTTAGAGACAACCAAAATGAAATGTCGATGGAGAGGATTATGGATAGTAACGATTTGGAAAGAGAAAAAGGAATCACGATTTTGTCAAAAAATACTTCGGTATTCTATAAGAATACTAAAATTAATATTGTCGATACTCCGGGACATGCTGATTTTGGCGGAGAAGTGGAAAGAGTTTTGAATATGGTTGACGGAGTGCTGTTGATTGTAGATGCGGCTGAAGGGCCATTATCACAAACAAAATTTGTACTGAAGAAAGCCTTGGAATATAAATTGAGAGTTATTTTGATAATCAATAAAATTGACAGAAAAGATCAGCAGGTGAAAAAAGTTTTAGCTGATACAGAAAATTTATTCTTGTCTTTGGTAGACGATCCGGAATTATTGGATTTTCCGACTATTTATTGTATCGGGAGGGAGGGTAAAGCTTTTAGAGAAATGCCGGAAAGTATGGATGAAGAAGCTGATATTAGTCCGGTTTTTGAACAAATTTTAGAGACGATACCCAATGCAGTTAAAGATATAGAGTCATCTTTTCAAATGTTGGTATCTAATTTTGAAAAAAATGAATATTTAGGCAAATTGGCAGTGGGAAGAATTAATAAAGGAAAAATTAGTAAAGGGATGTCGGTATCTTTGGTTAGTCCTGACCAAAAAACTAAGGGAAATTTTAGGGTGGAAAGAATGTATGTTAATGAGGGAATAAATAAAGTAGAAGTAACTGAAGCTGGTTGCGGAGAGATAGTTTATATTGCCGGAATTAGTGAAATTGAAATCGGACAAACCTTAACTGATATAAATTGCCAAGTGGCATTGCCGGCAATTGAAATAACTCCACCAACACTTAAGGCTAGTTTCGGACCAAATACGGGTATTTTTGCCAAAGATGAGGCAAAGTTTTTGACCAGTCGGGAACTTAAAGCTAGATTACATGAAGAGGTAGAAACAAATTTAGGATTAAAGATTGAAGATGATCCGAATGATGCAATTAGAGTTTTGGTTTCTGGAAGAGGTGAGCTACATTTAGCTATTTTAATCGAAAAATTACGACGTGAAGGTTATGCTATGGAAGTGGGTAAACCGGAAGTGATTTTAAAAACAATTGAAGGAAAAGTTTGCGAGCCATTTAATGAAATGATTATTATTACTCCGGAAGAATATGTGGGGACAATTACAGCGGAAATGGGTAAACGAAAGGCAGAGATGCTGGATATGACAACCGATGATAAAACCGGAACCAGGATGACTTACAAAATCAGCGAAAAGAATGGTTTGGGTTTGAGAAACGCCTTAATTTCAGCCACAAAAGGAACTGTTTCAATTAATACCCTATTTTTGGGTTATGAACCGAAACAAGAAGAAAATAAAAAAGAACGAAACGGAGTAATGATTGCTTTTGAAACCGGAAAAGCTTTGTCGTTTGGTTTGGATTTGGCTCAACACCGAGGGACTAATTTTATTGATCCCAATGAACAAGTATATGAGGGACAAATAGTTGGTTTAAGACCGGTGGAAGGAGATTTGGAAATTAATATCTGCAAAGGAAAGCATTTAACTAATACGCGTTCGGCTGGAAACGATGATAATATTGTGCTGGCTCCAGCAGTAAAATATTCAATTGAAGAATCTTTGGATTTTATCAACAGTGACGAATTGATTGATGTAACGCCACAGAAGATTAGATTGAGAAAAAAACTTTTGACTAAGGTTGACCGAGTGAGGGCACAGAGAGCTGGTAATTAAGGGATTTGTAAGATTGAATAAAGTTTTTAATTTCTTTACCGAAACTGGATTGAGAGAAGAAATAAATTAGGATAGAAGTAATAATTATAGTACCAATCAGATAACCAATGGCGCTCATTAAACCATTGAGAAAATTTTTTAAGGGATGATTATTCTTTTTAACTCTTTGATTAATTTCTTTTAATTGAGTCAATATTTCTTCTTCGATAGTCATTTTGGTTAGATAAATTTTAATGATTAGAGCTGAGAGAAAGAATCGCTGATTTTTTGGGTAATTTGAGACATGTCAACAGAAGAGATTTTTTTGATGTTGTTGGGATGAATTCCGCCAATATGATCGTCATTTTCATATTTTGGAATTAAATGGATGTGAGCATGAGGGACGCCAAGACCATAGACTATTTTGGCAACAAGGACACAACCAGTAGCCATTTTGATAGCTTGACTTATTTTACGAGCCAAGCGCCAATATTGTTCATAAGGTTCAACTTCGTCGACCCAATGGAAATGTTGTTTAGGAATTAATAAAGTATGTCCCAAATTTAATGGATTAATATCTAAAAAGGCCATAAACATAGCATCTTCATAAACTTTGAAACAAGGAACTTCACCTTTGATGATTTTACAAAAAACGCAATCTTCCATTTTCTATATTTTACCAATTTTGGGATAAAGTTTTTTGATGATGGCTAAAATTGTCTCTTTGGCTTGAGAAAGAGACATATTTAAAGTGGCACCGGCAGCAGCACGATGACCGCCACCAGCTTTAGTGGCAAGGGCAATTTTAGCCAAATCATACTTTTGGCTGTCACGAGTACGCAGACTAATTTTGACAGTTTCGGGTTGAATTTCGGTGAGAGTTAGGGCAATATCCCAGCCAACAACTGATTTAATCATGTTGGAGACATCAGAATTACTATTGATAGAAGAATTACTTAGTTTGTTTTTTTGAATTTCGTCGAAAGAAATTGAAGCGATGGCGACGTGGTTGGAAAAATAGGTTTCAATTGAACCGAGAAGAAGAGAAATCAATTTAAGACGGTCAGGCTCGTCATTATTTTCAATATCAAAAATAAGTTTGGGAAACTTAGGATAAATTTTGGCAAGCTGAGCAACAATATTTAAGGTTTTATAAGTAGTATTAAGGTATTTGAAACCACCGGTATCAGTATAAATACCGATAAACAAACAAGCGGCTATTTTAGGATTAAGCTTTATTTTTCTGAGTTGGAGAAATTCAAATAAAACCTGACTGGTGGCAGGACTGGTGGCGACAATGAGATTGATATTAGCAAATTTTTCGCTGCTAATATGATGATCGATGCAAACTGTTTTTAGTTTTTTGGGGAATTTAATATCACCAAGACGACTAATTTGTCTTAATGACGAAGAGTCTAGAATAATAAATAAATCATATTGATTAAGATCGATTTGAAAGATGTTTTTGGGAATAATTTTATCGGCACCAGGTAAGGTTGATAAGTTTTCAGGGAGATCATTATCACCCTGAATAAGGGTGATATCTTTGTTTAAAGATTTGAGGACATGATACATAGCTAAAGATGAACCGACCGAATCACCATCGGGACCAGGATGAAGATGAAGAAGAATTTTTTGAGCTCGGTCAATTTCTTTCCAAGCTTTTTTGGCAGTAAATTTAAAACTTAGCATAATTTATTTTACCCGAATTTGGGATAACAACACTTCTTATATTTTTTCCCCGAACCACAGGGACAAAGATCGTTGCGACCAACAATTTGGTCTTTTTTAATAGGTTGAGGGAGTGGAGGTAATTCGACCGGTTCGTTATTGTTTAATTCATTATTATTGTTTGAATTATTAGCGTCTGGTTGATTTTCGAGGGTAGATCCCCTACCTTCAATAACATTTGATGGGGTAACTGTTTGAGGAGATACTGGCTCAAGACGGAAGATCTTTCGAGAAAGATTATATTCAAATTGATTCATAAGATGTTGGAACATTTCAAAACCTTCTTTACGATATTCGACCAGAGGATCTTTTTGAGCATAACCGCGAAGACGAACACCGTCTCGAAGATCATCGAGAGCAGTAAGGTGTTCAACCCAAAGAGGATCTAAGGTGGAAATAACCGAGTAAGCCAGGATACTGTCGGCAATGTCCTGACCAAACATTTTGACTCGAGATTGCCATTGATCTTCAAGAATTTTAATTAGGGTTTCGGATGGATTATCATTCTTTTGAAGGTCTTTAATAAGTTGGCTACGGAAAGAGGAATTCATGGGTAAAATTTCCATAAATTCTAAAGTGGCTTTTTCATAGTCGATTTTTCCGTTTTCATAGGATGTATTGATATTTATCAAATTATTTATTTGATTTTCCAAATACTTAAAAACCAATTCATGATTTTTCGATGAATTATCTTTTTGGTTTAATAAAATCTGATCACGAAGATGATAGACAATTTGGCGTTGTTTATTAATAACGTCGTCGTATTCAACTAAATTTTTACGAGCATCAAAATGAAAACCTTCAACCTTAACTTGGATTTGTTCGATGACTTTGGAAACTAATGGATGAGTTAATGGGACATCTTCGGGCATATTAAATCGACCCATGAGTGAACTAATTTTGTCGCCACCAAAAATACGCATAATATCATCATCAAGAGCGACATAAAATTGAGAAAATCCGGGGTCACCTTGGCGACCAGCCCGGCCACGAAGTTGGTTATCAATACGACGGGATTCATGACGTTCAGTACCAATAACACACAAACCACCTAATTTAATAACTTCGTCATGTTCTTTTTGCCATTTAGTTTTTTCGACATTATCCTTGGGACCGCCTAAAATAATATCGACTCCCCGACCGGCCATGTTAGTAGCCACAGTAATACCGCCTTTTTTACCAGCCTTGGCAATAATTTCGGCTTCAGATCGGTGATTTTTAGCGTTTAAAACCTGGTGGGGTAAACCTTTTTTGTGAAGTAACGAAGAAATTATTTGATTCTTTTCAATAGAAGTAGTACCAATAAGAACCGGCTGACCGGTTTTATATTTTTCTTCGACTAAATTGGCAATAGCAGCATATTTTGATCTTTGAGTTTTGAAAATTAAATCATGCTGATCAAGACGTTGAAGAGGACGATGAGTCGGAATAGAGACAACATCAAGATCATAAATTTTCTTAAACTCTTCGGCTTCGGTCATGGCTGTTCCGGTCATACCGGCTAATTTTTGATAAAGGCGGAAGTAGTTTTGGAAAGTAATGGTAGCCCAGGTTTGCGATTCACGTTGAACAGTGACGCCTTCCTTGGCTTCAACAGCTTGATGGAGACCATCGGACCAGCGGCGACCATTCATCATACGTCCAGTAAATTCATCAACAATAATTATTTCACCATCCTTGACGACATAATCTTTGTCTTTGTGAAATAGAGCCCGAGCTTTAATGGCATTTTCAATATAATGAATGGTTTCAAACGATTCTTCGTATAAGTTGGTAACATTTAATATTCTTTCAACTTTGCGAATACCATATTCTGATAAAGTAGCCGATCGAGATTTTTCGTCGATAACATAATCGGTGGGTTGGAGTTGCTGGGCAATTTCGGCAAATTTGTAATATTTGTCGGTTGGCTGATTGTTGGGAGAAGAAATAATTAAAGGAGTCCGAGCCTCATCAATTAAAACAAAATCAACTTCGTCGACAATAGCAAAATGATGGGGCCGTTGAACTACTTGATCCTGGTGAGGCGCCATGTGATCTCGAAGATAATCAAAACCAAATTCATTGTTGGTACCGTAGGTAACATCGGCCAGATAAGCCTCTTGGCGGGAAACCGGTTTAAGATGAGCTAAACGGTCGTCAATTTTTTCGGTTTCATCGGTGTATTCCGGATCTAAAACAAATGATTGTTCATGAACAATACAGGAAGTAGAAAGACCTAATAAGTGAAGAGCTTGGGGATACCAACCGGCACCGACACGAGTAAGATAATCGTTGGGAGTGATAATATGGACACCTTTACCGGTTAAGGCATTTAAATAAGCTGGGAAAATAACCGAGTGAGTTTTACCTTCACCGGTTTTTTGTTCGGCAATAGCGCCTTGATGAAGAGTCATAGCTGACATAAGTTGAACATCATAGGCTCGTTCACCGATAGTGCGTTTGACAGCCTCACGGACAACAGCAAAGGCTTCGGGGAGAAGATCATCAAGGGTTTTACCTTTTTTGAGCTGTTTTTTAAAAAAAACGGTTTTTTGGGATAATTCTTCGTCGTTGAGTTTAGTAATTTCTGATTCAGAGTCGTTAATTTTAGAAATTATTTTTTGATACGACTTAATTCGCTTGGCGTTATCGTCAAAAATATTCTTTAAAAGAGAAAACATAGGTTTAATTATAAACTAATTGGAATTTATTTTTAAAATACCTTCGTCCGGTTCCGACAAAAGTTTTGAAGGAACCGGACTGGGGTGGCTCCTCTAGCTTTGTGAAGGTTTGATAACGTCGAAATTGGTGTATGGTTGTAAAACCTGGGGAATCTTAATAGATCCATCGGCTTGCTGATGATTTTCTAGAATAGCCAAAACAGCTCGGTCAGTAATCATAGTGGCATTTAAAATGTGAACGAATTCATTTTTGCCATTAATTTTGACTTTAGTATTAAGACGGCGAGCCTGATAGGCACCACAGTTACTACATGATTGAGTTTCACGATAAGCATTTTGACCAGGGAACCAGGAGTTAATGTCATACATGCGACGATTGGGTTGAGGCAAGTCGCCAGTACAATTTTTGACAACCTGGTAAGGAATACTGAGTTCCTGCATAATTTCTTCTTCATTGGCCAACATTTCTAAGCACATGTTATCAGAAATTTTGTAGTCAGGAAGAGTGAAAATATTCATTTCAACTTTATTGAAAAAATGAACCCGCAGCATACCTTTCATATCTTTACCGTAAGTACCGGCTTCACGACGGAAACAAGGAGAAAAATTAACGTATTTTAAGGGTAAACTATTGGCATCTAAAATTTCATCCATATGATAAGGAACAACAGCATGTTCGGAACTGGAGATAAAAATTAAATCATCTTCCGGAACGGAATAATAAGCATTGAATAAATTTTTATTACTGGCGTAACCGCATTTCCATTCGGTAGCACTTTTAATCATGGTCGGAGGAATCATGCCAATAAAACCTTTTTTGATAAGTTTTTGGAAGGCATAGAACATAACGGCCATTTCCAGAACGGCACCTTGACCTTTAAAATAACCAAAGCGGGAGCCGGAAACCTGAGCGGCTTTTTTGACATCGATAATGTCTAATTTTTCACCGAGATCGGCGTGGTCTAATGGTTGAAAATCAAATTTGGTTGGTTCACCAACAGTTTTATAGACCGGATTTTGGGAATCATCTTTACCAATGGGGACATCAGGAGCAGGAATATTAGGAATTTCTTCTAAAATAAGATTTTGTTTGTCTTCGGTTTCCTTAAGATCGGTTTCCAGTTTTTTAAGATTTTCTTTAATTAGACTGGCCTGTTTGAGTTGATCTTCGGTGGGTTTACCTTTAAATTGACGACTTAAAGAATTTTGGTCAGCACGAAGTTTTTCGACATCAGATAAAAGTTGACGGCGGGAGGAATCGAGTTGGATAATTTCATCAACAACAGAGGAATCTTTTTGACGATTAATTAATGCTTGACGGACGGTTTCCGGTTCTTGTCGGAGCAAATTGATGTCAATCATAATTGGAATATTTTAACAGAGATTAAGGGATAAAATCTACGCAGATTAAACGCAAGAGAAACCAATCTCTCTTTGGCTGTCGCCGTTTCTCTCTTTGACAAGAGAGACAAAAATGTTAGATTTTTTTATACATTAAAATAGCGTCGTCGAATTGACCTTTTCTCTTGAGAGCGCCAGGAAGTTTGCCATATTCAATAAAGCTTAATTTACGGTATAAATTTTGAGCGATTTGATTTTGGCTAAAAACTTCAAGGTTAATAATTTTCATCTCCGGCATGTTTTTGATTGATTCAGAAATAACTAATTCCATTATTTTTTGACCAATACCTTCGCCTCTAAAATCAGCGGCGACACTAATACCAAATTCGCCGACATGAGATTTGGCTTCAAAACCTAAAGTAATTTCGGCACAAGCAATTAATTGATTGTTATGGAAACCGCCAATATAAACGCATTGATTTTTATTAATTTTTTCGAGTTTATCCTGAAGCCATTTAGTTTCGCTTTCGGTGGTATTTTGAAAACCTTGGAGAATTAGGAAACTTTGCTCGGTAGAAAGTTTATTAATATAGTTTTTTAAAACTTCAACATCATCTATGGTTGGATAACGAAATTTAATTTCCTGACCGGATTTGGTAATAAAAGTATCGATAAAGTTCATGACTTATTATCGCACAATTTGGTGCTGGAAAAATTGTTCCTGAAAATAAGTTAATTTATCAATTTCTTCATCAGTAATAGTTTCACCGTCAGGAATGACAATTAATTTATCATCGTCATCGTTAAGACGATGAATAATGGCGACTACCCTACCGACAAATTTTTCTAAGGGTTCGTCAACTTTTAAAACATAGGCATCAAGTTCTTCACCGTCTGGAGCAAAAACTCCGGGAAGGTAACCATAATTGACAGGATATTTGAAGTTCCATTTTGGGTGAAGACTACCCAACTGACGATCAAGAATTACTTCGACTATTTGATTAAGAAAACTTTGAGCAAGGATTAAAGATTTAGGTTCCATATTAAAAACCTAAGTAGTGTTGTAAACGAAGTGATTGGGTTAATAAATTTTCTGCCTTAATTTTTGGTGAATCTGAACTATTTTTTAAATACTTAATATTAACAAAAGTAGAAATATTTTTATCAAGTTTTTGAAGATTTGGAAAATTATTTAAGATATTTTGAATAAAAACGGAACCATTTTGGTGGTTAACCAAAGCCATGGCAGCTCTTTTGAGATCAGTGGAAACATTTAATAATTCTAAGGTTGATTGATTCATGGATTAAATTCTGGAAAATATTTTTTAACAATCTTAATGAATTTTTGACGAGTATCCGGGTTTAGGATTTCAGTGCTAGGATTCATACTAGATCTAATATTAGCAACTGCTGAACAGTCAATTTTTTTTGAAATTAAATCCACACCGCCACCCCAAACATTTTCTTGTAACGAACCGGTATCGATTAAAATTTTTTCACTGTCCGCATGAAGACGAGAGCCTCCATATAAAATTTCTTTTTTAATGTCAGCAACTAATTTAATATACCCGTCCAATTCTTTCGATAATTTTTGAATATCTTCTTCATTAGGAAAATGATCAATTTTTAAAATAGGCATGAATTATTATAACCCAATTTCCGGGGCGATTGATTGCATGGAGGTAAGACAAATTTCAATAAATTTTTCCAAAGGAAGGTTCAGACCATCAATTAATTCACACATTTTGATTTCGTCACGGCGAGTGCCGGCGGCAAAACGGGGTTCTTTAAGAAATCTTTTGAGAACTGAGCTAACTTTAACGTCAGCTAATTTGCGAGAAGGATAGACATAGGCGACAGCAACAATTAAACCGGTTAAACTATCGGCACAAAAGATAGACCACTGGGCCTGAGTAACAGGATTGATGCCAGAAATTTTTGGAGCGTGAGATTTGACTAGTTTATCAACTTCATCAGAGATTTCTAAACTAAATTTTGATAAAGCTTGTTTGGTTTTGTTGGGGTGGGATTTTTTGAGATCACCAACATAATCAATATCATGAATTAAACCGGCTAAAGTCCAATCTTGACGAGGTAATTCATTTGATTTGAGTAAATTATTTTGGGAAAGATAATCGTAAATTCCACCCATACAAGCTTCAAGGGCTAAAGAATGAGAAACGATATTTGGCTCTAAAGAATTTCGGAGAGCAGTAAAGTAATCATGGCGATTCATATTATTTGGCAAATTTTTTCCAAACACCGTTAGAGATAACTTCAATTTTATCACCGTCAATTTTGATAGCAGTTTGGTCATCAATACCGTAAATAGAATAGGGATATTTTTGGGATCGTTTTTGTAGATTGTCTAAAGTTGAATCGGGAAAATAAACAGAATTAAGATGAGGCTCAACCATAAAATCAACCAAATTTAAACCATCATGAAAAATTTCTTCATTAATTTCTTTAAGAGGTTTAGCCTCAAAATCGGCATTAATAAGACTGGGGGTGGCGATAATTGTGCCGGCACTGACACCGATATAAATCTTATTTTTTAAAAATTCCGGTAATATTTTGGATAAACCAGAGTGATTAAACCAATACATTAAATGATAGGTATTGCCGCCTTCAACAAAGAGAACGTCGGCTGATTCTAATCTTTTTTGCCAGATCTTTTTGGGTAAGGCAGAAATATCAACAATGTCGATTTCTTTGAATTTCAAAAAACTTAAACGGCGAAGATCATCAATAAGCCAATTTTTATCCCCTGATTCGAGATTGGCGGCAGTGGGAATAAAAGCGACTTTGAGTTGATCTAAAGGTTTACTGGCTAATTCATCTAAAGCTTTGAGAATAGTTTGATTTCTAATGCCGGCTGAAGTAAGAAGCAATTTCATTGGTTTATTTTACTCTTCGTTTCTCATAGCCGGAAAGAGAATAACGTCTTTGATGGTGGATTGATCAGTTAAAAGTTGGGTAAAACGATCTACACCCAGGCCCCAACCGGCAGTCGGTGGCATACCGTATTCCAATGCTCGAATGTAGTCGCTGTCAAATTGCATGGCGGTTTCATTGCCTTTCTTTTCTAAAGCAACTTCTTCTAACCAACGGTCAGATTGATCTTTTGGGTCATTTAATTCGTTATAAGCTTTGAGGAATTCGGTACCACAGATAAGTAATTGAAATGAGGAAATTTTAGTTGGATTGTCGGCTTGGCGTTTGGCTAAAGCAATCATTTCTGAAGGATAATCGCAAACAAAAGTTGGATTAATAATTTTTGGCCGAACGTATTCTTTGTAAAGAGCATCAAAGCAAGCACCCAGACCAACAACGCCTTTAAGGTCTAATTTCAAATTTCTAATTTCTAATTCTCTAAAAAAATCTGATTCGGTTTTGATTTTGTCGATATCAATATCAGTGTATTTTTTAATGGCATCGGTAAAAGTAATTCTTTCAATGGGTTGAGTGAAATCTAATTTTTGTCTTTGGAAAGAAAATTTAAGATTACCTTTGATGATTTTGATAATATTTTTGATAAGTTCCTCAGTAAACTTCATTAAAACTTCATAATCAACATAGGCCCAGTAAAACTCAATTTGGGTAAACTCCGGATTATGAAAACGGGAGACACCTTCGTTGCGAAAGTCACGGCTGACTTCATAAACTTTTTCAAACCCCCCGACGATTAGTCTTTTGAGATAAAGTTCGTTGGAGATACGAAGATACATATCCATATCGAGAGTATAGTGATGAGTAGTGAATGGTTTAGCCGAAGCACCGCCGTACACTGGTTGTAAAATCGGAGTTTCAACTTCCAAAAACCCATGATCATCCAGAAAGCGGCGCATTTCAGTTAAAATTTTAGTTCTGGATTTAAAAACTTCTCGAACTTCTGGATTAACAATCAAATCGACGTAGCGTTGACGATAACGCTCTTCAACGTCCTTAAGACCATGAAATTTTTCAGGAAGAGGACGCAAATTTTTGGCTAAAATTTCAAATTTATAGACATTAATGGTGATCTCGCCGGCTTGAGTCTTAAAAACTTCACCGCAGACAGAAATAATGTCACCTAAATCCAATAATTTAGTTAAAGACATTTTATCGGCCAGGATTTTTTCCTGGAAGAATAATTGGATTTTACCGGTTTGATCGTGTAAATCAGCAAAAAGAATTTTACCATGGCCGCGCAGAGACATAATTCTACCAGCAATCTCGACCGACTTATCCATTGATTCCCTAGCCTGAACGACAGAAGATTTTTGGGACAAATTTGGTTGGGGATAAGGATTAAGTCCTAAAGATTTGATTTTTTCCAACTTTTCCAGTCTTTGTTTTTGGAGTTCGTTGAGTTTTACATCTGCCATGCAAGTATTTTACTATACTCAGGCCTAAATTAGGTGATAGAGACAATTTTATAGACAATACGGCCAACGGGAGCTTCAACTTCAATTTCGTCGTTAATTTTTTTGCCGATCAGGGCTTTACCTAAAGGTGACTGATCGGAGATTTTGTTAACAGTCGGGTCTGATTCAAGCTGATTAACAATATAAAATTCCTTAGTCGAGGCAGAGACTTTAATTTTAACTTTACAGCCAACCTGAATAGAGTCGAAAGAGGTTTTGTCGCTAATAATTTCACTAGATTCCAAAGTTTCTTCAATTTGTTCAATTTGATTATTAGTCAGCTCCAATTCCTCTTTTAACTGAGAAGCTAAGCCGTCTTCACCGGATTCATCCGGTTGAGCAACATCTTCGATTTGAGTAATCAAGTGTTCCTGCTTTTCTTTTAAATCTTTCAGCTGTTGGGTCAACTGATCATAACCGGCCCTGGTTAAAAGACTTTTTTGGTTCATTTTAGATAAAAACCTCCCGAAGTGTTTAAGTCTGCACGAGAGAAACAGATTGAGTTAGTATCTTAAGGTAACGAAGACCTTTTGTCAAATAGAATTTAATGTTTTAATTAGTTGTGGTCTTAAACAACTTTTTTAAAATAACACCTGAGAAAAGACGCGTCAAGATAATAAAAAATGGTGGGGTGATTTACAGTAACCCCAGATGGTGGAAAAAAATTATTTTTTATTTTGGGAGTTTTTTAACCTTATTTTCTTTGGTTGGAATACTATATATATATAGCCCTATAATGGTAAGCTGGTTACGTTATAAGTTAATCGATCAGAGTAGAGTTTTGGTAGAGGTAAGAAAAATAACTCAACAGAATAATATTTTGCCAACGCCAACCGCGATTCAGACAATGACCACTACACCGGAACCAACAGCGAGACCGGAACCATTACCAACACCATTGCCGGTGGCAGCTTCGGATGAATTTAGAATTAATATTCCCAAAATCGGAGCCGATAATAAAATACAGGCAAATGTTTCACCTTATTCTAAGGAGGAATACATGAAAGTATTAAAAAATAATGTAGTGGCTCATTCAAGCGAATCATCGTTGCCGGGTGACGGCAAAGGAACAACGGCTTATTTATTTGCCCATTCCAGTCAACAAGGGGTATTGGATGCCAGAGATAATGCGGTGTTTTATTTGTTAGGAGAGATGAATGATAATGATGATATATTAGTAAGTTATAAGGGTAAGATTTTTACATATAGAGTATATATGGAAAAGATTATTAAATCCAAAGATACAGATTATTTAAACTATACCGATAAGGATAAAGAAATTTTAATTTTACAGACTTGTTGGCCAATCGGAACCAATTGGCAAAGGCTGTTGGTTTTTGCCGAAAGAATTTAATTAATTTTGAGGTAAAATTTGGAATGGGTTTGGATTTATCTTTTAATGATGATTACTGGCAGGATTTGGAATCGACTATAAGTCGAGTGCCAAGTTTAAATAAAGCTTTAATTAAAAAGGCTTATGATTTTATGGCAGTGGCTCATGACGGCCAAAAAAGATATTCCGGCCAACCTTATATTTCCCATCCGGCGTGGATTGCTAAAGTTATGGCTCAACTGAATGTAGGTCAGGAAGCAGTAATGGCGGCTTTGTTGCATGATTGTGTAGAAGATACAAAAGTGACAATCGATGATATTGCCAGTGAATTTGGAGATGAAGTGGCTTTGCTGGTTTCCGGTTTGACTGAGGTAAAAACTAAAACATCAGGAATAAAAATTAACCAAACCAGTATTGAGGAGTTTAGAAAATTTTTCTTTTCTTCGGTAAATGATGTGAGAGTGTTAATAATCAGATTAGTAGATAAATTACACAATAGCTTAACAATTGAATATTTACCTAAAGAAAGACAAATTTTGTATGCCAAAAATATTATGCAAATTTACGGACCATTGGCTGAATACGTAGGTTTGCATTATTTTAAAAAACGTTTGGAAGATATAGCCTTTCAGATTCTCTACCCTGAAGAAGCAGAAAAAATTCAAAAATTATTTAGAGAAAGGGAAAAAGATGAAATCAAGGCATTGAACTTGGTAACCACAGAAATTGAAAGGATATTAAAAGTAAATAATATTAAAGAGGTGGTCGTGGAGGGCAGAATTAAAAGTTTATACAGCACTTATTCAAAAATAAGGAAAAAAGGTGAAGGTTATCAGGTAAAAGACAGAGTGGCAATTAGGGTTTTAACTAATAATCTGGTGGAGTGTTATACGGTTTTAGGTTTATTGCATGCCAAATATAGATCGTTGCCGGAAGAGTTTGAAGATTATATATCGGCGCCAAAGCCAAACGGCTATCGATCAATACAGACAACTATTGCCTGGAGAGACGGTTTAACGGTAGAAATTCAAATTAAAACCAAAGAAATGCATGAATTTAATGAGTTTGGTCCGGCTTCTCATATTGCTTATAAAATAGGAAAAGGATTGCCGAGGGGATCCAGAGGAATGGAGTGGGTCAAAGATTTAGTCAAATGGCAGAAAGGCGATAATAATATAAAAAATTATCAACTTAAGGTTTTGACTAATTATATATATGTATTTACCCCTAAAGGGGATACTATTCAGTTACCTAAAGACAGTACGGCTCTGGATTTTGCATATAGGATACATACAAGTATTGGTGATAGGTGTATTGGAGTAAAAATAAATGGTAAAATGGGTAAGATTAATGATGAATTAAAAAGCGGTGATTTGGTTGAAGTATTGTTAGGGAAAAAATTAAATGTCAATAAAAATTGGATTGACATAGTGAAAACTAATAATGCCAGGGACCACATCCGAAAGACAGTGAAATTTGAATCGGAAGAGAAAAAATGATATAATAATTATATTATAGGTTTTTAATCATTTTGTCTAAAGAAATACTAAAAGTACCAGGTCAGATTAGGATGAATGTATATACCGGTGATTTAGTGATCCCTTCGATGGCTGAAGTTGGTATGGCGCGAAGACAATTAGCTACTAATACCTCACATAAATCAATTACACCTGTCTCTGCTGAAGTTAGGCAAAATTTTAAAAATCCTAACGCTTTGACTGTTCAGGATGATGCTATGGGTCTTCTCAGAAGATTAGCAAAAAAAGATAAACCGCGTGGAGCCGCCATAAGTGCTGAAGTATTGCGAATAATTCAAGAGAGAATCAATAAGAAAAAAAAGGAAAATAATCAACCAGAAATATTACTCAGTGACGTTGATTTTGCTAAAAGGCTGGTTGTTTTTAAAAGAGGAACTGAGATTAAGACTGATCGAGATGATGTTGAAACTAGGGTTAATAATTCAATTGTGGCTTGGGAGTCTCAATCGATGGATCCTCAAGATATTCCATATGGATATAAGTTTTATCAACTTTTGAGTGTATTTGCCGAATTTAAGGCAACAGGAAAAGTTAGTACTGATAAATGTACGAGGTCATATGCTACTTTTCAAAGAAGTGATTGCGTTCATCCGGAGAACCTTAGAGTTTCAGAATTTTTTTATGCTAATCCTTTAAATGAAATTAGAGTGATCAAATCTAGATTTGAAAAAACTAGCTTTTATTAAACTAGGATGAGATGAGTTTTTTGTTGAGAATTTTTCTGCGGTAGCGGTTGGAAAAACGATGAGCTTCGTCGCGGAGTTGCTGAAGCAGGTGGAGAGCGGGAGAATTTTTGGGTAAATTAATTTCCTGCCAACCATTGACAGTTTTTATAACAATGGTTTCAAATTTTTTGGCCAAACCGATGATAGATGTTAGATGACAGATATTAGATGTCAGATTATTTTGTAGAGACGTTTTGCAAAACGTCTCTACAGCAGTAATGGCGGCGGAGACTTGCGGTTTACCGCCATCGACAACAATTAAATCCGGCATGCCCCATTCGGGATGTTTGAGGCGGCGATAAATAATTTCTTTAATCATAAACTGGTCGTCTGGAGTTATTTTTGATTCAATATTAAATTGACGATATTGAGAGGAATCGATCTGACCATTTTGAAAAACGGTCATAGCTCCGACAAAAACCTTAGAACCCAGATTAGAAATGTCATAAGCTTCAATTCGGTTGATTTTTTTTAGTTGAGGAAAAGTTGAAGATAAAGTCAGAGCTAATTGATCGGTGGCTTTTTGGTATTTATCTTCCTTAAAATCAATTTCCTGATAAAGATGACTTAAACTAAGCCATCCTGAAATAACATAATTTAATGAATTGATTTGGTCGCGACGAACTTTGGCTAATTCATAGTTTTGGTTTCTAGAAAAAGCATTCATTTCTTGGGTGAGTTGAGAAATTAGTTTATGGAAATGACCGTTAAGAATTTTTTTGATTTTAGAAATATTTGATTTGTATTCTTTCAGATCCGGTTTGGTTCCAGGACAAAGACCAAGATGACAATAAAGACAAGGTTTAGATTCATGTTTTTTGGCATAGTAAGGGAAAATATGCCGGATGGTTTTGAGAAGACTTTTGACCGAACGACTGTCAGGAAAAGGGCCATAGAACAGGTCATTTTGATTGAGAGTGGATTTGAAAGC
>CAYOPC010000002.1:0-51026 GCA_964405765.1 uncultured Gammaproteobacteria bacterium
ATGGTGAGGCTGATGGTATTGAATCTATTAAGAAATTAATGGAAGCTCTTGATACTTATATTCCTGAACCTGTTCGTGAACTCGACAAACCTTTCTTAATGCCCGTTGAAGACGTTTTCTCTATCAAAGGTCGTGGTACGGTGGCTACTGGAAGAATCGAAAAAGGTATCGTTAAAATCAATGACGAAGTTGAAATCGTCGGTCTTCGTGACACTCGTAAAGCTGTTGTTACCGGAGTCGAAATGTTCCATAAACAACTCGATCAAGGTCAAGCTGGTGATAATGTCGGTTTATTGCTCCGCGGTGTTGAAAAAGACGATATCGAAAGGGGACAAGTTTTGGCTAAACCAGGTTCCATTACTCCTCACACTGAGTTCAAAGCTGAAGTTTTGTTACTCAAAAAAGAGGAAGGTGGCCGACATACTCCTATCTTTTCAGGTTATCGACCTCAGGTTTTCATCGGTACTACTGATGTTACCGGTGATGTCACTTTAACCGAAGGTACCGAAATGATTATGCCGGGTGACAATACCACTGTTACTATCAAGTTAATTAAACCGGTGGCCATGCAAACAGGTCAACGCTTCGCTATTCGCGAAGGTGGTTTGACTGTTGGTGCTGGTGCTATTACTGAAATTATTAAATAAATTATGGCTAAGGGTAACCGCATCCGCATTAGATTGAAATCTTTTGATCATCGAATTATCGATGAAGCAGCTATTAAAATAGTTGAGGCTGCGGTTACCGCTGGTGCCAAAGTCGAAGGCCCTATACCTTTACCTACTGAACAAAAGACCATTACTGTTTTAACCAGTCCTCATACCGATAAGAATGCTCGTGAGCATTTCGAAGTTCGAACTCACAAACGTCTTATTGATATTTCCAATACCAGCCTTCGCACTGTCGATAGCCTTCAACATTTGGATTTACCCTCAGGAGTGGAAGTAGAAGTTAAGATGTAAAATTATGATCTCAGGATTTTTAATTAAAAAGGGTCATATGACCAGTGTCTATACTCCAGAGGGCCGTAGAATTGCTGTCACTCAGTGTAGTGCTCAACCACTAAAAGTTACCCAAATCAAAACCCAAGAAAAAGACGGTTATACTTCTGTTCAAGTTGCTTACGATTCTAAAAAACATCTCGATCACGCTACTACCAGTAAACTTACCAAACTAAATTTAGATATCAAACCTCGCTTTTTCAAAGAATTTAAACTTACCTCTGATCAAATTCCCCAAGTTGGTACCGATATTCCTGTCGAATCGGTTTTTTCCCAAGGAGAAATTATTGATGCTACCGGCACTTCTAAAGGTCGTGGTTTTGCCGGTGTTATCAAGCGACATGGTTTCAAAAAACAACCTATTTTGGGTTCTTCCGATCGTGTTCGTCATCCCGGTTCTATTGGTGCTCAAACTCCAAGTAAAGTTGTTAAGGGTAAAAAAATGCCGGGCCATTATGGTGTCGAAACTGTCACTGTTTCTGGTTTAGAAGTTTTTTCTATCAATCCCGAAACCAAAGAAATTCTCATTAAAGGTTCGGTTCCCGGAAGTTTTAATTCTTGGGTCACCATCAAAAAGACTGCCTAATTATGAAAGCTCAAGTTTATAATATTAAAGCTGAAAAAGTTGGAGATATTGCCCTTCCTAAGGAAGTTTTCTCTAATCCAGTTTCAGATTCTCTTATTGCTCAAGCTATCCGTGTTACCTTAGCTAACCGTCGTTCTTCTTACGCCAAAACCAAAACCCGTTCTGAAGTTGCTGGTACTCGCAAGAAAGTTTGGGCTCAAAAAGGCACTGGTAATGCTCGTCACGGTAATCGTACTGCTCCAATCTTTGTTGGTGGTGGTAGTGCTCTTGGTCCAGATGGTAATCAAAACTATTCTCTTAATATCAGCAAAGCCATGCGACGCCGTGCTATTCGTGGTCTTTTAACCAAATTTGCTGAGGCTAAAAAAATCTTAGTCATCGATAATTTTTCTCAGCTCGAACCCAAAACTAAATCCGGAATTAAATTAATTACTGGACTTAAAGGTATTGATAGCGTATTATCAAAAAGTCGTAAAATTGGGGTTATTACTACTAAAACTATAACTCCTGTCAAACGGGCTTTTGGCAACATCAAAGATATTAATTTACTTTCTCTTAAGTCTCTTGATATCTATTCTATTTCCAAACAAAATTATTTAATTATCAGTCAAAAAGCTATTAAGCAGTTCAAATAATCACATGTCACAAAATATTGTTATTTTAAAACCAGTCATCACCGAAAAGGCTCTTGCTGCGCAACAGGTTCAAGATAAATACGCTTTTTGGGTTGCCCCTCAGGTTACCAAAAATCAAATAGTCGCTTCTTTCCAAGCTGTTTTTAGTATCAAACCAATTTCTATTCAAACTCTTACTCTCAAGGGTAAATTCAAAACTAACTGGAAAACCCGAAAGACTAGTCAAAAAACTGATCGTAAAAAAGCTGTTATTACCGTCCCTAAGGGCACTAAGCTTGAACTCCTCAAGCTTAACACCAAATAATTATGGCACTTAAATCTTTACTAACTATCAAAAAGAAAACCAGTGGTCGTGATTCTCACGGTCATGTTTCTATCCGTCATCGTGGCGGCGAACATAAGCGTTTCTTAAGAAAAATTGAATGGAATCGTACTCAACTTAATATTCCCGCCAAAGTCATAGCTATTGAATATGATCCTAATCGCACTGCCGATTTGGCTTTAATTGTCTATCAAAATGGGGCTAAATCTTACATTTTATCTACCGCCAATCTTCAAATTGGTGATACTGTTATCTCTTCAGACACTGCTCCTATCAAAGATGGTAACTGTCTGCCTCTCAAAAATATTCCCGTCGGTGTTCCTATTCATGCTCTTAGTTTCCAGGTCGGCAAACCCGCCCAGATAATTAAAAGTGCCGGTTCTGCTGCCTATGTTCAAAGTATTGACGGCAACAAAGCTATAGTTAAATTACCTTCTGGGGAAATCAGAATTTTTAATGCTGACTGTCGGGCTACTATTGGTCAAGTTTCCAACGCCGATCATTCCAATCAAAAATTAACTAAAGCCGGCCAGTCACGTCATCGTGGTATTCGTCCTACTGTTCGCGGTGTGGCTCAAAATCCCCATTCACATCCCCATGGTGGTGGTGAAGGTCGTAGTTCTATTGGTATGCATCCAAAAACCAAATGGGGTAAACCAGCCTTCAGAAGAACCAGAAAACTTAAAAAAGCCTCTAATAAGTTAATCGTTCAAAGAAGAAAGAAATAATCTATGTCTAGGAGTTCAAAAAAAGGTCCTTTCATTGACCAAAATATTCTCGATAAATTAGCTAAAGGTGGTAATCAAGTCATCAAAACTTATGCTCGCCACAGCGATATTGCTCCTCAGTTTGTTGGACGAACTTTCGACGTTCACAATGGTAAAAAATTTATCAGTGTTTATGTTACTGAAGACATGGTTGGTCACAAACTTGGTGAATTTTCACCTAGCCGAACCTTCAAAGGCCATGGTCGTGTGGTTAAAAGAGTTATTGAGAAAACCTAAAATTTTATGGCAACTATTACTAAAAAAACTACCCAAGCCAAGGTTTCTAAAATTGAAACTATCAAAAAAACCGTCAAGAAAATTGAAACTATTAAGCCGGTTGAAAAACCAGAAGTTATTTTTAAAACCGCCAAATACGTCAATAAAAACATTCAAATTTCTCCTCGTAAAATCCGACTTTTAGTTGATGAAGTTCGTAAACTTTCTCCAGTTGAAGCTCTTAACCGGGTTAAATTTGTAAACACTAAATCAGCCCGGGTTTTAACTCAAGCTCTCAAAAATATCCTTGCTGATGCTAAAAATAATTTTAACCTAGATACAAATTCGTTAAAATTTGATACTATCAAAGCCGACGAAGCTTTAAAAATTAAACGTATGGACAAGTCACACGGATCCCGTTTTGCTCGTGGTCTAATTCAAAAACGCCACAGCCGTCTTGTCATAATTGTTAAAGGAGTTCAAAAGTAATATGGGTCAAAAAGTTAACCCTATCGGTTTCAGACTTGAGGCTGTTAAAAACAGTCCTGAGTGGCAATCCAGTTGGTTTGCTAGTGCTAAAAAATATCCAATCTTTTTATTGGAAGATAAAAATATTCGTGATTTTTTGCAAAAGAAAATTTATTCAGCGGGTATCGTCAATATTAAAATTGAGCGATCTGTCAAAAAAATTAAAATTACCATTATTGTCGCTCGACCCGGGCTGGTTATCGGTCGCGGCGGTAAAGAACTTGAAATCCTTAAAAAAGAAATCCAAAAACTTTTAAATAAAGAAAGCGGTAAGCAATCTGTAGAAATCCAGGTTGAAGAGTTTAAACATTCTGATCTTTCCGCCAAACTGATTGCTGAAAAAATTGCTTATCAACTTACCAAAAGAATGCCTTATCGCCGGGTGGTTTTATCATCTATTGAAAAAGCCATGTCTTCCGGTGCTAAAGGTGTTAAAGTCGTTCTCTCCGGACGTATTAACGGAGCTGAAATCGGCCGTCGGGAAAAATTCTCAGAAGGTAAAATCCCTCTCAGTACTATCCGATCAAAAATTGATTATCACGAATGCCCCTCTCTTACCCGATCGGGCTATATCGGGGTTAAAGTTTATTTATGTTTAATATAACTAAGATCTAAGATCTGAGATCTAAATAACTAACTATGTTACAACCAAGTCGTACTAAATACCGAAAACAATTCCGGGGTAAAATGCGGGGTAATTCCAAGGGTAATTTAGTTTCTTTTGGAGAATACGGCCTTAAAACCTTAGAATGTGGTTGGATTACTAGTAACCAACTCGAAGCTGCTCGTAGAGCTATTGCCCATGCTACCAAAAGAAATGGTCGTATGTGGGTCAGAATCTTCCCCGATAAACCTATCACTGAAAAAGGTACTGGTACTATGGGCGCTGGTAAAGGCGACGTCAAAGGTTACGTTGCTGTTATTAAACCGGGTCGGGTTATGTTTGAAATTTCTGGTATTAACCAAAAGGAATCACACGAAGCTCTTAGATTAGCTGCTGCTAAGTTACCGGTTGTTTGCAAAATAGTTGCTAAAAAATAGGAGTAGATTTTATGAAAAAAACTGATAAAATTTCCTACAGACAAAAAACTCAAAAAGAACTCCAAAAAGATCTTTTCGATTTAAAAAAGAGTTTAATCGAAGCCAAGGCTAAATTTACTACTGGCAACCTTACTGATACTTCTGTCTTTACTAAAATTAAGCGTCAAATCGCTTTAGTCCTAAACTTTTTAAGTCAAAACAATGAAAAATAATACTAATAATACCGGTAAAACCTTTATTGGCCAAGTTGTCTCTGACAAAATGGCTAATACTATCGTGGTTGAGTTGGAATATACCAGCCGTCATCTTAAATATAAAAAAATTGTTACCAAACATAAAAATATCTACTCTGACAATAATCTTTCAGCCAAAATTGGCGATTTGGTCAAAGTCAGAGAAACCCGACCTATAAGTAAGCTTAAACGCTTTACTCTTGTCGAAATCGTTAAAAAATTAGACATTAGAAATTAGTTTAGATTTTAGAAATTAGATATTAGAAATTATAATTTATGGTTCAACTTAGAAGCATTATCAAACCAGCCGACAACTGTGGCGCTCGAAGCGTTCAGGTGATTCATGTCTACAAAGGTCACTTTCATAAGAAAGGTTCCATTGGTGACATTGTTTTGGCTGTCGTCAAGGACGCTATTCCCAATGGTTTAGTTAAGAAAAAAGAAAAAGTCAAAATGGTTATTGTTCGTACCAAAAAAGAAGTTGGTCGTGCTGATGGTTCTTACATTCGTTTTAGTGATAATGCCGGAGTTATTATCGACTCTCAAAACAACCCTCGTGGTACTCGCATTTTTGGACCAGTTGCCCGCGAAATTAAAGATTTAGGATTCAATAAAATTGCTTCCATGGCCCAAGAGGTTTATTAATATGAAAATTTTAAAAGGCGATAAAGTCAAAATCTTAATCGGTAAAGATAAAGGTCGCGAGGGCGAAGTTATTAAAAGCTTCCCTAAAAAATCTTCCCTTATCGTTAAAGGTCTGAATATTTTTAAAAAACATGTTAAACCAAGTCAGGGACGTCCGGGGAGTATTATTGAAAAAGAACGGGCTATCTATGTCTCTAAGGTTTCCTTAATCTGTCCTGAATGTAAAAAAACTACTCGTGTGGGTTATAAAATAGACAAATCCGGTACCAAATACCGAATTTGTAAAAAGTGTCAAGCTATCCTGGCTAAAAAAGTTGCCACCAAATAATTATGTTAAAAAATACTATTCAAACTACTATCAAAGAAGAACTGATTTCTAAAATCGGTAAAAAAAGAAACGTCTTTTCTTTACCTCGCCTTACTAAAGTTGTCATTAACTATCGGGTTGCCGAAGCTCGTGAAAGTCAGGAATCCCTAACTGCGGCTATTGAAGAAATTACTGCTATTACCGGCCAAAAACCCCAGCTTTGTAAAGCCAAAAAAGCTGTTTCCAGCTTTAAAATTCGGGAAAATGATCCTTTAGCTCTCAAAGTGACTCTTCGCGGATCACGTATGTATGATTTTGTTGAAAAACTATTTAATCTTATTTTACCTCGCCTTCGCGATTTCAAAGGTATGAGTCTTAATGCTTTTGATGATGCCGGTAATTACAATCTTACCATTAAGGATCAAACTCTCTTTCCTGAAATCAATTTAGACAAAGCCAATAAAATTCGTTCTGTTCAAATCACCCTAAATATTAATGCCACTTCAAAAGATGAAGCAAAAATGTTATTATCAGCCCTAGGCTTCCCATTTGAGAAGTCTAACTAAATATGGCAACAACTGCAAAAATTGTCAGAGAAGACAAAAAACTAAAATACAGCTGCCGACATCATAATCGATGTCACATTTGTGGTCGACCCCGTGGATTTATTCGTTTGTTCGGCATTTGCCGTCTTTGCTTCCGTAAGCTGGCCCATCAGGGTATGCTTCCGGGTGTCAAAAAATCAAGTTGGTAAAAATATGTTGCAATCAACCTCTATCGATTTCTTAATTAGAATCAAAAACGCCGCCAAAGCTGGTAAAAAAGAACTTACCGCTCCGGCTTCTAATTTTTGTATCAGTATCGCCGATCTTTTAAAAAGATACGGTTATCTTGAAAATTATTCTGTTACCGATGGTGCTAAAAGAGAAATCAATTTAAAACTGTCTTATATTGACAATCAACCCAAAGTTACTCAGGTTAAGATTTTCTCTAAACCTGGTCGAAGAATCTATGAAAAAGTTTCTTCCTTACCTTGGGGAAAAACTCGTCAGTCATTAATTATTGTTTCCACTTCCAGTGGTGTTATGTCCCAAAAAGAGGCTAAAACTAAATCTCTTGGTGGTGAAATCATTGCTGAAATTTATTAATTCTTTTAACTTTATACTTTTTACTTTTAACTAATTTATGTCCAGAATTGGCAAACAACCCATCACCATCCCTACCGGAGTCACTGTTACCGTTGATAAGCAATTGGTTACCGTCACTGGTCCCAAAGGCACACTTACTTTAACCGTTCCTTTCAAAATTAACGTTGAAGTTAAGGACAATCAAGTTATTGTTACTCGGGTTTCTGAAGACAAAAAAATTAAAGCTTGTCATGGTGCTACCCGGGCTCATATCCATAATATGGTTACTGGTGTTCAAACTCCCTGGACCAAAGAACTTGAAATTAAAGGCACCGGTTACAAGGCTTCTGTCAATGGTAATAAACTCAAAGTTTTAGCTGGTTTCATCCATCCGGTTGAAATCACCGCTCCGGTTGGCATTGAATTCCAAGTTCCGGAAGAAACCAAAATCGTTGTTATAGGTACCGATCGTATGGTCGTTGGTCAGGTTGCTAGTAATATCCGCAAAATCAGACCGCCTGAACCTTACAAAGGTAAAGGTATCCGCTATGTTAATGAATTTATCAAGTTAAAAGCCGGCAAAAAAGCTAAAGCTTAAAACTAAACTTTTTACTTTATACTTTTAACTTTAAACCAAATTATGATTGAACAAAATCAAAAAATTAGAAGATTAAAAAGAATCAGAAATAAAATTGCCCAAAATTTAGGCATACCTCGACTTTCTGTTTTTCGCAGTAATCAGCATATTTGGGCTCAAATAATTGACGACAAACATGGGCTTACTTTGGTTTCTGCTTCTACTAAAACCGTTAAAAGTGCCAAGGGTACCAAATCCCAAAAAGCTGCCGAAGTCGGCACTCAAATAGCTAAACTAGCTCTCACCAAGCACATTATCAATGTCCGATTTGATCGAGGCACTTATCGTTATCATGGCCGAGTTAAGGCTTTGGCTGATGGAGCTCGATTAGCCGGTTTAAAATTCTAATATGGCTTACAACAACAATAAATCAAATCAAAAAAACGATCGATACGAAAAACCAGTCAGTGAATTTACTGACAAAGTTGTTCAAATCAAACGTGTCTCTAAAAAAACCAAAGGTGGTAATCAAATTCACTTTACTGCTTTAGTTGTTTCTGGTGACAAAAAATCCCGAGTCGGTGTTGGTTTAGGTAAAGCCAAAAGTGTTGCTGATGCTATTCAAAAAGGTATCAAAAAAGCCCAAAAATCTTTAATTGAAGTGCCCATTGTTAATGGAACTATTCCCAGTTCTATCCAACTCAAATTCAAGGGTGGCATTATTTTAATCCGTCCGGGTAAAGCTGGAAGTGGTCTTATCGCCGGTGGTCCGGTCCGGGCCGTGGTTGAATTAGCTGGTATTAAAGATATTGTCAGCAAAATCATTGGTTCCAAAAATAAATCAATTAATGTTTGGGCTACTCTTAAGGCTCTTACCTTACTCCAAAAATAATTATGGAAATCTTAACTCAATTAGCTAAAACTACTACTAAATCAGCTCGTCGTTGTGGCCGGGGTATCGGTTCAGGTCTTGGTGGCCACACTTCTGGTCGTGGTGCCAAAGGTGATCTTGCTCGTGGTAAAACCAAACTGACTTTTGATGGCACTAAAATCAAAAAAGGTTGGATTAAACGTTTGCCTTTCTTAAGAGGTAAACATCGTCTTAATAATCAGAAAAGTGTTATTACCTTCACTTTAACCCAAATTGATAAATGGTTTGCCAAAGGAGACACCATTGATATTAATTCTCTGGCACAAAAGACCCACATCTCTTTCAAGAGACTTAATGCTCAAGTTAAAATTCTTTCTGTTGGTGAAATCACTAAAGCCTTTAAATTCAAAGGTGTTTTAGTTTCCAATTCTGCTTCTAAAAAAATTATAGCTGCTGGTGGTAATATAGACTAATGAACCGGTTTACTAAAACTCTTTCACTCTATATTGAAGCTTTTAAAACCCCGATTTTTCGCAAGAAACTTCTATTTACATTAGGTATTTTAATCATTTTTCGTTTAACTGCTCATATTCCTGTTCCTGGTGTTAATCTTGAACTCCTTCAACAATTTTTCTCCCAAAATCAACTTTTATCTTTGTTAGACATTTTTTCCGGTGGTACCTTAGCCAATTTTTCCATCATGGCTCTCGGTCTTAGCCCTTATATCAGTGCTTCAGTCATGATGCAGCTTTTGGCTTTAGTTGTGCCTCAAATTGAAGAACTTCAAAAAGAAGGGGAATATGGTCGGGCTAAAATCAATCAATATACCCGCATTGCCACTATTCCTTTTGCTATCGTCAATGGTTTAGGTATGTATGCTTTACTTCGTTCACAAAACATTATTACTGGTCTTGATTTGCTCACTACTATCGCTCTTATTACCAGTATGTTAGCCGGTACTATGATCATGATTTTCTTTGGTGAACTGATTAATCTTTACGGTGTTGGTAACGGTGTTTCTATGTTGATTTTTGCTGGTATTATTGCTCGTCTTCCAGTAAGTTTTGCTCAAACTTTTTCAGTCACTGATTTTTCTAATCCTCAAACCGGACTTAATTTTATTATTTTTCTTGCCTTAGCGATCGCTCTTATAACCGCCATTGTTTTTGTTGAAGAAGCCGTTTTACGTATTCCTATCAATTATGCCAAAAGGGGGCAATCTACTTATTTACCCATCAAAGTCAATACCGCCGGGGTTATGCCCATCATTTTTGCTGCTTCACTTGCTACCGTCCCTACGCTCATAGGTCAATTTGCTTCAAAATTACCCAACCAAAATATTGCCAATTTTGCTACTGGTATGTCTAACTTTTTCCGAACTGATGGTTATTTTTATATGTTCTTTTACTTCTTTTTAGTTATTGGTTTTACTTTCTTTTATACCTCCGTTGTTTTTAAACCAAAAGATATCGCCGAAGAATTACGTAAATCCGGTGGCTTTATCCCTGGTATTCGCCCAGGTCAATCAACCGAAAAACGTCTTCAATATTTAACCAGTCGGGTTTTGTTGATTGGTGCTGTTTTTTTGGGAGTTATTGCTGTTACTCCCCACATTGTTCAAAAAATTACCAACATTACTACCATTACTATTGGTGGTACCAGTGTTCTTATTGCTGTTTCAGTAGTTTTGGAACTAACTCGAAAAATTGAAAACGTCGTTCAAACTTACAATTACGACAAATTAACATATTAAAAATTAAAAAGTTTCCCTTTTTAAGGGAAAAACCGGTTTATCCGAAAAGGGTTTATTAATTAATTATTAATTTATTTATTAGTCATTAGACATTATTAAATTATGTCATTAAATTTATTCATCATTGGTCCCTCCGGTTGCGGTAAATCTACCCAAGCCAAATTAATTGCCGCTAAATACAATTTAACCCATCTTTCCATGGGTCAAATTCTTCGTGACGAAATGGCTGCTGGTAGCCCGGAAGGTCTTGAAGCCAAATCCTTCGTCGATAGCGGTACTTTAGTTCCCGAAGAATTAACTTTCAAACTTTTAACTGGAAAACTTAATCAAATCGGTAACAAAGATTTTATTATCGATGGTTTTCCTCGAAGTTTAGGTCAAGGTCAATTTATTGAAAATTATCTCTCGCAGGTCAATGAACCTCTCGATCTTATTATTCATCTCGATGTTACTTTTGAAGAAATTAGTGCTCGCCGGGCCAAAATGGGCGCCGAGTTCCAAGATAAAGATCGTACTGACAATACTCCCGAAGCTATGGCGGCTCGCCAAAAATTCTACGATGACAACAATGGTTTGATTATGGATTATTTCAGTCCAAAAGGATTAATTCTTCAGGTTGACGGCAATCGTCCTATCGAACCGATTTTCGCTGACATTGACCAAAAAGTTAGTACTCTAAAATAAATAATTAATGCCAAAAATCATTATCAATCAGAAAATTTGCGATAAATCTCCTGATTGCAGCGGAATTGCTGTTTGTCCAACAAAAGCTCTTTCGTTTGACGAGGATTCAAAATCAGTCAAATGGGATCAAGGTAAATGTGTTTTTTGTCTTCGCTGTACCATGCCAGATAGCTGTCCTATTGGTGCCATCATGTATGCCAGAGATGAAGCCGATGAAAAAAATATTTTAGATACCATTAATTCTGATCCTCGATCTGGGGAATGGTTATGGCAAGAAAGATTTGGTGTCGAACCGGGCCAACCATCAATCGCCAAGGAATTAAATGAAACTAATTTTGAAGATGTTTTTTATTCTTCAGAAAATAATTTAATCGATATTTGGCATGAAGATTACTTGAATTGTCGTTTACACTCAATTTTGTATCAAGATATTCAAAAAGAAATAAAAAATCTAACTTTTTACAAATTAGATGCCAAAAAATATCCTGAATTAGCAAAGAAATTAGGTGTTACCATATTTCCTACTCTTCAACTCATTATTAACGGTAAAATTAACTTAATTTGCCAAGGTGATATTGAAGATTCAAATTTATCAATTATTATTAATTCAGTCAAAGAAATTATTAATTAACTAAAAATGCCCAAAGAACCAACAGTCAGAGGCCAAATCACTGAAGTCCTGCCCAATTCTCTTTACCGGGTTAAACTCGAAAATGGTAACGAGATAATTGGTCATTTAGCCGGTAAATTACGCATGAATCACATTCGTGTTATTGCTGGTGACAATGTCTCTTTAATCCTTAGTCCCGATGGCGGATTAGGTCGAATAGTTTATCGAGGTTAAATTAAATTTACTCTTTGATATTGTCCCTAATTTAGGTTACAATATCCAAGTCTATTTCTATGAAAGTAAAATCGAGTATCAAACGTCGTTGTCGAAATTGTCAGGTGGTCATTCGCCGCGGTGTTCGACGTATTATTTGTTCTACCAAAAGACATAACCAAAAACAAGGTTAAACTAGTATGAGAATTCTTGGTGTTGAAATTCCAGATAACGAAAGAGCCGAAATCGGTTTGACTCGTTTTTATGGCATTGGTAAAACTAATGTCATAAAGTTAGCCACCATGTCTAACATTAACTTAAATACCCGTATTAAAGATTTGACTCGTGATGAAGTCGCTGTTCTCATGAAATCGCTTGAATCTTTCAAAATTGAAGGTGATCTCAAAAAAGAAATTCGGGAAAATATTGATCGTCTTAAAGCCATTAAAGCCTATCGTGGCATTCGCCACATTGTTAGTCTTCCGGCTCATGGTCAACGAACCAAAACCAATGCTCGTACCCGTAAAGGTAAAAAGAAAACTGTCGGTTCTCTTACTAAAGAAGCCTGGGCTAAAATTGAATCCCAACAAAAGGCTGCTGCTACTGGTTCTAATAAATAAACTATGCCAGAAACTAACCAATCTCCAAAAACAGTTGTCAAAAAGAAAATCTTCAAAAACATTGCCGAAGGCCGTCTTTACGTTCAATCAACTTTTAACAATACTATAGTTAGTATTACCGACTCTAAAGGAAAAGTTTTAACCTGGTCAAGTGCTGGAAACTGTGGTTTCAAAGGTTCTCGTAAATCCACTCCGTACGCCGCCACTACTGCTATTGAAAAAGCTTTAGAAGAAGCCAAAAAACATGGTCTTAAAAAACTTGAGGTTTATCTCAAAGGTCCGGGTGTTGGTCGTGACGCCACTCTTCGATTTTTAAGAACCAAAAGAGATTTTGATGTCGACAAAATTGCCGATATTACCCCAATTCCACATAATGGTCCACGTCCGCCAAAACAACGACGTGTTTAATTTATAACTATTTAACTAATTTACTAATCAACTAATAAACTAATCTATGTCTAGAGCTACATTAGATGCCAAATGCCGACTTTGTCGAGCTGCCGGTACTAAACTTTATCTCAAAGGAACCCGTTGCTATTCAGCCAAATGCCCCATCGAAAGAAAAGGTGCTGTTAAACCAGGTATGCACGGAGCTAGATCTTCCAGTAAACCCACCGATTACAGTCTTCAGCTTAAAGCTAAGCAAAAAGCTAAGCGTATTTATGGTGTCCAGGAAACTCAATTCAAAAATTATTATCTAAAAGCTAAAACCCTCAAGGGTTTAGTCGGTGATAACTTACTTAATCTTCTCGAAAAAAGACTCGATAATATCGTCTATCTTGCTGGTCTATCTCTTTCTCGATCTTCCGCTAAACAACTCATTAGTCATGGTCATATCACTGTTAACAGTAAAGTCATGGATATCCCTTCTTATCAGGTAAAAATTAAAGATACTATCGCTATAGATTCAAAAATAGCTGATAAAATTGGTACTATTCCTGGTACAGAATCTGACTTCAAAGCCAAAAATTGGCTTGACCTCAACAAAAAAGATCTTACTGTCAAAATCATTTCTGAACCTCTCAAAGAGGAAATTGGTAATGATATCGACATCAATTTAATAATTGAATATTATTCAAGATAAAAAAGGAGAACTTCATGATTGAAACTAATAAGTTCAATGTCAAAACAGTTAAATCTACCGAAAATTACGGTAAATTTGAACTTAGCCCTTTGGTCGGCGGTTTTGGCCACACTCTCGGTAATAGCTTACGTCGGGTTCTGCTAATCACTATTCCTGGCGCCGCCATTACTCGTATTCGAGTTGATGGGGCTAACCATCTTTTTACTACTCTTCCTGGTGTTAAGGAAGATTTAGTTGAAATTTCTTTAAATCTTAAAAAAGTTAAATTTAACTACACCAAAGATGAACCGACCGTCCTCAAACTTGAAAAAAAAGGTCCAGGTGTAGTTACTGCTGCTGATATCGTTGATAACGACTTGTGTCAAGTCAGTAATCCTAATCAAATTATTGCTAATTTATCTGATTCTAAGTCAAAGTTATCCATGGAACTTACTGTCGAAAGGGGAGTCGGTTACACCATGGCTAAGGAACAAAAAACTGATGTCGTTGGGGAAATCATCCTCGATGCCACCTTCACTCCAGTTCTTAAAACCAATTATACTGTTGAACCTACCCGTTTAGGTAAAAAGTCTGATTACGACAAACTTACTATGGAAATTTGGACCGATGGTTCTATTGATCCACTTTATGCTCTCAAAATGGCCGCTAAAGATTTAATTAATTCTTTCGGCCAAATTGCTGATCCAAAAGAATTTGAAGAAGAAGTTGTTACCATTAATACTTCTATCGGCCCGCAAGGTAGCGATATTTCTGTTGAAGAAATCGAACTTCCTCTCAGAGTTACTAACGCTCTTAAAAAAGCCGGTTATCCTACCATTGACGCTTTGACTAAGGCTGGACGTCTTGATGTCAGCCGTGCTAGAAACGTTGGTGAAAAATCACTCAAAGTTATTGATTCCTGGTTAAAGGAAAGAGGTTTTACCTGGAAATAAAACTTTAATCTCCTGTTTATGAAACATCGTATTTTTGGAAAAAAATTAGGTAGAAACCATAACGAACGTAAAGCTCTGTTCAACTCTTTGACCAGATCAATCTTCATCCATGGTTCTATCAAGACTACCGAAGCTAAGGCTAAATCAATTGTTTCTACTGTTGAATCGCTGGCTAACACTATTATTACCAAACCGGAATTAACTGCCAAAAGAGAACTTTTCCGTTATCTCCAGGATCAAACTTGGGTTAACCATGTCGTTTCCAAATTTAAAGAAACTTTTGGAGATCAGTCCAGCAATTTTACCCAAATTACTCGTGTTAAACGCCGTTTTGGCGACGATGCTCTTATTGTTAAGCTTAGTTTTGTTAAACCGGTAAAATTTGACAAAACTAAAGCTAAAAAAATTGAAGAAAAAGCTGATAAAAAAGCTGCTTCCAAAAAACCGGCTCTCAAAAAAACCGTTAAGAAAGCTGATAAAAAGGAGACCAAATAATGAAAACCACAGTTACTAAAGGCAATCAGATTCAAAGATCTTGGCATTTAGTTGATCTTTCCGGTCAAACATTAGGTCGTATCTGTACTCAAATTGCCCAAATCCTTATGGGTAAAGACAAACCGGCTTTCTCTTATCATCGGGATGATGGTGACTATGTTGTGGCCGTTAATGCTGATAAAATTCAAGTCACGGGTAGTAAACTCAAAGAAAAACTCTATCGCCATCACACTCACTGGTCTGGTGGTCTCAAAGAATTAACTCTAGCCGAGATGATGCAAAAAGATGCCAGACAAGTTATTATCCATGGAGTTTATGGCATGCTTCCCAAAAACAAACTTCGCGACACCCGAATTACTCGTTTAAAAGTTTTCGTTGGTGCCACTCACCCATACGCTGACAAATTAACTAAATAATTATGGCCAAAACTACTTCAAAAAATTCTTATACCCGATCTATTGGTCGTCGAAAAAGTGCGGTTGCCAGTTTGAAATTATTCTCCGGTAAAGGTGAATCCACTGTCAATGGTTTATCCCTAGAAAAATATTTTCCTACCAAAACCGAAAAAATCGTTTACGACAAACCTTTTGAAATTACCAAAACTTCGGGAAAATATCATTTTCAAGCCAAAGTTCTTGGTGGTGGTAAAACCGGTCAAGTTCAGGCTCTTAGCTTAGCTATTTCTCGCTGCTTAATCAAAATTAACGACACTTTTAAAACTGATCTTCGTGCCAATGGTCTTTTGACCGTTGACTCCAGAGTCAAGGAACGCCGTATGGTTGGTACCGGTGGCAAATCTCGAAGACAGAAACAGTCACCTAAGCGTTAAACCGGTAATTCGATCCGCCTCTGGTGGATCGCCGACAGAAACAATCTCCAAAGCGTTAAAGGTAAATTCTGTTTTGCAGAAAAATGGTTTTATACTTTCAACCCTACTCCGGTATGGTTTTCGGTTTTCATCTTATTTTTTACTTGATAGACTGAAAAACTGATAAACTAAATCCATGACTCTTATTCAATCTTTAACTCTCGGTCTAGTTCAAGCCATTAGTGAATTTTTACCCATTTCTTCAGATGGACATCTTAATTTAATCCAGTATTTTTTTAAATTAATTCCATCTCTAGATTTCGATATTTTTCTCCACACTGCCACATTTATTTCAGTAATTTTCCTTTTCCGACATCAAACCAAATATTTTTTTACTAACCTTAAATATATCATTGTTGGTTCTATCCCTGTAATTTTAATTGGCTGGTTTCTAAAAGATCAAATTGAATTAATTTCTGGACTACCGAAACTATTACCATTTTTTTTCTTATTCACCGGTATTTTAGTTTTTTCCACTAAATTTATCTCGGCCAAAAATAAATCCTTGAACTATTTTTCTGCTTTTATTATCGGTATCTTTCAAGCTATCGCTCTTTTACCTGGAGTTTCCCGTTCCGGTTGTACTATTTTTTCTGGCCTACTTTTAGGGCTTTCGCCCCAGAACGCCTTTAATTTTTCTTTCAGCTTATTTATTCCTGCCACCGCTGGCGCTATTTTACTTAGTATCAACGATATCGCTTCCTCAAATTTTATTACTTTCAATAATATTCTCACTTTTATCATCACTTCTCTTGTCGGTATCTTTATTCTTTCTTTGTTTCAAAAAATCACCGTTAATCATAAATTCTGGTACTTTGGTGTCTATGTCATCTTCCTTAGCTTTCTTCTTTTCTTCATTCTTTAATTTTAATCATCTTTTTTACTTTTATACTTTTTAGCCGTATAATACGGTTATATGGATAAAAACACCAAAGTTTCGGAAATTTTTAAACAAAGTTTAGTTATTTATCAAAAACGGTTTTGGACTTTCTTTTTAATCGTCCTTATTCCTCTTTTATTCACTGGATTAATCAGTTACTTTACTGGTTTTTTACCTAAAAATATTAAATTAATCAATCACCTTCTAACTTACATTATTATCAGCACCATCCCTTTTTGGGGAAATCTATCCTTATATCAAACAATTCAAAATAAAAACACTGATTTATTCAAAATTTTTAAACTATCATTAAAAAAACTTTTACCTTTCTTAATTCTTAGTCTATTGTTCGAATTAGCTATTTTTGGCGGTTTAATTCTCTTGGTAATTCCGGGAATTTTATTTATGATTTGGTTTAGTTTAGCCTTTTGGATTTTTGTTGATCAGGATATTCATGGCAACAAAGCTTTGTTATTAAGCAAAAAATATATGACAGGTAATATTGGTTATGTTTTTAAAAAAATGACTTTTATTGTATTACTTTCTATTCTCCCATTATTAGTCACTTCAATTATTTTTAAAGAAAATTTAATCCTAAGTTTGGTCACCACTAGTATTCTTTCTGCTTTAATCGGTCCGCTTAATGCTATTTATGGATACTTTATTTACCAAAATATCAAAAATTCCCAAACACCCCGTCCCAATAAAATTAAAAACTAACACTCACCAATTTTCCCATTGATTCGGTTTAAAATTAGTTTCTTCAAATTTTTTCTGGCAATTTTTACCATTCTTACCGGTCGTTCTTGTTCCCTTAAGTCTATAATTTCAAAATCTAAATGGTATTTTCGATCCTCATTAATATTTAAACTAAATTCTGATTGATCGTCCCGATGAAGTTTTGATTTATATCGGGATTTTTCTTTTTTATTTTTCATATTTTTAAAATTTTTTATCCCTGCCCTGTCAAGGGAAGGGTTGGGAAGGGTTTTGTTTTAAATCCCTGACATAAACTCCTTCCAGATTAAATAAAGTTGTGTTGTCGAATAAGCGTCTCTGGCCACGTAGTCAGCAATTTTTTGGAAATCTTTTTTATCAAACAATTCATTTACGTCGCCACCATGAACTCCGGCCTCCTTAGGATTTTCTATTCCAAAGGCTTTACACAGCATTTCTAATTTAAACCCATGGTTTTGTCTGATTTTATTTTGTAAATCAATAAATTTATCTGATCCCCACTTTTTTACTTCAAACGGCACTTTAACTCGATTGATTCCCGAGCGAATTATTAAATACGGAAAATCAAAATTGTCTCCGTTGTAAGTCACAAATAATTCATAGTCTGTAGTAATTTTCCAAAATTCTGTCAATAAATCTTTTTCTGTTTCAAATATTTTGTAAGTATAATTTTCTTTTTCTGGAGTTAAATCTTTTTCTCCTAGTAACAATACCATTCCTTTTTTAGAACCCGGGTTATAAGCCCCAATGGCGCAAACCTTGCCAAAAATTGAATAAAGCCCGGTTTTTTTCTTAGCTTCCTCTTTGTCTTCAGTTGCTTTTTCCAAATTATTCAGCAAATAATCTTGTTCTGCTTCATCCAACTCTTCAAATTTTTTCCCCACAGTTTCAATATCAAACACCATAGTTTTAGAAATAAGGGAATATTCGTCCACTTCTTCGCTGTTTACTATCTGACAACTATCAATTATCAAGCTAATTTGACCCTTATATTCTTGAGTTTTACCATTCACTTCAATTATTTTCCCTTGCTCTAAATTACATTGGGGGATATTATTATTCCAAATTTTTGCCTCAATTATACCGTCTTTATTCGATAATTCCAGCTGAAAATAAACATCACCTTTGCTGGTTTGTTTATTTTCTTTCTTTAAAACTAAAAAATGCTCATCCCTGACCAGATCATTTGCCTGAAATTTTACCGCCATAGTTAATTATAAAACATTTCACCCAATTTTATTCTAATATGTTTTAAGTGTGTACTTTTTTTAGTTTTAATCTTCATCGGGTGTTATAATATGACCACTATGAATTCTGCCATATCCATAGGAGTCAGTTCCCCTCAAACCATCAACGCTATTGTTGAAATCACCAAAGATACCCATAATAAATACGAATATGACGAAAAATTAGACATAATTAAACTTGATCGAGTTCTCCATTCTCCTATGCATTATCCAGTTGATTACGGTTTCATCCCTCAAACCCGCTCTAAAGATGGCGACCATCTTGATGTCATGATTATTACCAATTCTCCGGTTTTCACCGGTTGTCTTATTGAGGTTAGGCCAATTGGCATTTTAATTATGTCCGATGAAAACGGTGACGATGAAAAAGTTCTGGCCGTGCCATTAAAAAATCCCAACTATGACCATGTTAAAAATCTCAAAGATGTCGAACCTCATTTCCTTAAAGAATTAGTCCATTTTTTTTCCGAATACAAGCGTCTCGAAAATAAAAATGTCACTGTCAAGGGTTGGCTCAATCGTACCGAAACTTACAAAATTATTCGGGAGTCAAATAAAGTTTATCTTAACGAAGAACATCAAAAAAACATTGAACTATCCGCTGCTCATATTCTGGAATAAAATATTATTCTCCCCCCAAAAAAAATCCATCACCTTGCCAGACTCAATCCTATCAACACCCTTAGGTATAAGTAATTAATATTCTAAAAATAGAATTCAATAAAAAGAAACAAACAGCTTTGTTTTATAAATCGTTTTTGAAAATTATCAAAGAATCGGAAAGGAGGGTATCTTATTAATGCCATTTTTCTTAAAAACGAGTGGAAAAATACCAAAAAACTACCATATATGGTTTTTGTCGGGAATACAGGATTCGAACCTGCAACCTCATGCACCCCATGCATGCGCGCTAGCCAATTGCGCCAATCCCCGTAGTTTTATCAAAGTGCTTATTTTATTAAAACAGAAATTGACACACTAGCCTCAGCCACAGGCTGATCCGCCTTTGGCGGAAATTGCCTGCCCGCAGTCCGAATGTCGGACAGCTTTTGCAGGCGGGCGCCAATCCCCGTTGCTTGTGTATTTTACTTTTTTTATTCTTAATTTACTAGGCTTCGGTTTTTATTTGGGTTTTACTCCTTGACTTGATATAGTCTGGCTTGATATCACTATATTGTTAACTTAAAATATAATATTTATGAAAAAGAAAAAAGAAATTCAAAAAGGTGCTACTGTTGGTGCTAATCAAAGTCAAAAAAATGAAGCTGTCCGTGTGGCCATGGAACAAATTACTAAAGCTTTTGGTGACGGTGCCATTATGAAGATGGGGGCTAAACAGGCCGATATGTCCATTGAAGTTATTCCTACTGGTTGTTTACCTCTTGATATTGCTCTTGGTGTTGGCGGTTTGCCTCGCGGCCGGGTTACTGAAATTTTTGGCCCGGAAGCCTCAGGAAAAACTACTGTCTGTCTTCACGTTATTGCTGAAGCTCAAAAACTTGGTGGTACTTGTGCCTTTATTGATGTCGAACATGCCCTTGATCCACTTCGTGCCTCCACTGTCGGTGTTAATCTTGATAATTTGCTTATTTCTCAACCGGACAATGGTGAACAGGCCTTAGAAATCGTCGAAACTCTGGTTCGCTCCAATGCGGTTGATGTCATTGTTCTCGATTCTGTTGCCGCCTTAGTTCCCAAAGCTGAAATTGAAGGTGAAATGGGGGATTCTATGATGGGTGTTCAAGCTCGTCTTATGTCTCAAGCTCTTCGCAAACTCACCGGGGCTATTTCCAAATCCAAGGCCGTGGTCATCTTCACTAATCAAATTCGCCAAAAGATCGGCGTTATGTTTGGTAATCCCGAAACTACTCCTGGTGGTTTAGCCCTCAAATTTTATGCTTCAGTTCGGATTGATTTGCGCAAAATTGCCAACATTAAAACCTCTTCCGGCGATGCCATCGGCTCTCAACATCGCGCCCGAATTATCAAAAACAAAGTTGCTCCGCCGTTTAAGGAAGCCGAATTTGACATTATGAACACCGAAGGTATTTCTGTCTTTGGCGGTTTAGTTGATTTAGCTGTTCAGCATGGTTTAATTACCAAATCCGGCGCTTTCTTCAAAGTCGGTGATCAAAATATTCAGGGCCGTGAAGGTGCTAAAAAATTCTTCAAAGAAAATCCTAAAATTGCCCAAGATTATCGTGACAAAATTTGGGACAAAATCAAAAATGCGGCTGAATCCGGTGAAATCCAAAAGTCTGCCCAGGATTCTGCCAATGAAGAATAATGTTGACCATTACCAATATTAAAACTGGTCGAGTTTCTAATCAGGTTAATCTGACTTTTTCAGACAACTCATATCTTCCGTTTTTTATTGATGATGTCGTTAAACTTGGCCTTCAAAAAAACCAAACCATCGACGGAGAAAAATTTTCTCAAATTATTTCTGCCGCCTTATTTTATTTAGGTCGGGAATATACCTTGCGGCAAGTGGCTATTTCCCCCAAAACTCAAAAAATAATTTCTCAAAAATTAAAATTATTTTTCCAAAAAACTACCAGAAAGTATAAACATTTTATTGGTTTCAAGACCGATGAAATAATTTCTGCTATCATTAATGATTTAAATTCCAAAAATCTTCTCAACCAGGATGATTTTGTCAAAAGTTTTCTGGCCAAAAATCGCCGTAAATCAACCAATCAAATCAAATTTCTCTTATCTCAAAAAGGGGTCGATATCTCATCTTTAAAACTGGATAAAACCAATGATATCGACTCTATTAAGCGAATTTTAGCCAAAAAAAGACCGACCAAGGAATTTTTAAAGGATTTTAAAGCCAAAAATAATTTATATGCTTCACTTTTTCGCCAAGGTTTCGATATTTCCGATATTAAGGCCGCAATTGACGATTACCTTACATTACAGTAAAATATACTGATTTCGTTTTTATACTATTACTTATTAAATTAATTTTTTTAACTTTTTACTTAAAACACACACTTTTATGTTTTCTTGTTTTCTAATTTCCTAAAAAGGCTGCTATAGTTGTGTCGTAAAAAGTATTGGAGGTTCCATGTTAGATTTTTTCTTGACCAAGGTCAAAGGTTTATTTTCTTCACCTGCACCAGCTCGAAAACCGGTTTCCAAAAAAGAAACAGTTAAGGTTACTAAGGAGGTTGTTAAAGAAACTCCGCTATCTGATAATGAAGACAAAAACCGGGTTGTCTTTAGTCCTACTAAACCTGTCGCTCAGCCGGTAACTCAATCTTCTGTTTCTAAAGAAGAAATTGATAAAGCCAACGCTCAGGCTCAAACCATTCTTCAAAACGCCAAAAAAGTTGAAGCTGATGCCAAAGTTAAAGAGGCTGAAATTTTTCAAAGATTATCATCACTTGATGAAAAAGAACGCTATTTAATTCAAAAAGAAAAATCTCTTGATCAACAATCATTAGATTTAAAAAATAAATTAACTGGTGTTGACGATCTTTATCGCAAACAACTTGATAAACTCGAAGTTATTTCCGGTCTTGATGTTGAAAAAGCCAAACAATTGGTTATTAGTAGTACCGAAAAAAGGATGTCTTCCTGGGTGGCCAAAAAAATCGACGAAGCTCGTGATAAAATTCGCCAAAAAGAAGAGGAGATTACCAAAGAAGTTATCGTCGATAATATCCGTCATGGTGTTACCGATTATGTGGCTGAATATACCGTTTCCACAATCTCTCTAGCCGACGAAGCTGCTAAAGGGAAAATCATTGGTCGTGAAGGGCGTAATATTCGTGCTTTCGAAAAAGCTACTGGTGTCGAACTTGAACTTGATGAAACCAATGATATCCGTATTTCTTCTTTCGACTCTACTCGTCGTGAAATTGCTCGTATCGCTCTCGAAAAATTAGTCAAAGATGGTCGGATTCAGCCCCTCAAAATTGAACAAATTGTGGCTCAAACCAAAAATGACATGGATAAAATTCTTGTTAATGAAGGTAAAAAAATGTGTCAGGAAGTTGGTGCTTTTAATTTACCTATCGACCTTATTAAGGAAATTGGCAAATATAAATTTCGTTTTTCTTATGGCCAAAATTTAGCCAAACATACTATTGAAGCCACCAAAATTGCTGTCGGTATTGCCTACGAATTAAAAGCCGATGTTAATACTGTCCGCTTAGGTGCCTTACTTCACGATATCGGCAAAATTGTTGCCGACCAGGAAGGTACACACGTCGATTTAGGTATCGATTTACTCAGAAAATATAAAATTCCTGAAAAAGTTATTAACTGTGTTGCCGAACATCACGAAGACAAAGAATTTTCTTCAATCGAGTCAGTTATCGTTTACATTGGTGACGCTGCCTCTGGTGCTCGCCCCGGTGCTCGTTATGAAGTCCACGAAGAATATCTTAAGCGGATGAAAAATATTGAGGAGGTTGCCAACTCCTTTAATGGCGTCACTAGTGTCGCTGCTTATCAGGCCGGTAGGGAAGTTGTGGTTATTGTTGAACCTTCCCAAGTTTCTGATTCTGAAGCCGAAGTCTTAAGTCAAAATATTGCCGAAAAACTCGAAGAAGAAGCCAAATGGGCTGGTCAAATAAAAGTTACTGTTATTCGTGAACTTCGTACCAGTAGTGTTGTCACCGCTCCAAAAATCAACAAAAATGCGGTAAAAGAAGACTAAATTTACTTGCAATTTCGGTATTATCCGTTATTATTAAGTTAATTATTTATTAAAACAAAATAAAACAAATGACCAAAAAAGATCTCATTGAGTCAGTCTCTCAAAAGGCTAAACTCAGCAAAAAGGCTGCCAAGCAAGCTGTTGAAACTTTCCTTTCTGAAATAATGAAAGCTCTCGCTAGCGGAGAAACTGTTAAACTTTCTGGTTTCGGTACTTTCAAAACCAAAATGTTCAAAGCTAAAACCATTAAAGCCATCGGTTCAAAAGAATCCAAAAAAATCGTGGCCCGTCGTATGCCTCGCTACATTCCTGGCACCAAGATCAAGAAATTGGTGAAGTAAGCTTCTGGCTTACGGAATCCCGCTACTGCGGGATCAAATACATTAATCTTTAACTCCCCCGTCCATCGGGGGAGTTTTTGGTTTATACTTAGTCAACTGTGAAAACAAATAAACAATTTGGTCTGATTATCGGTCGTTTTCAACCACCATGTCTCCATCATTTAGAATTTATCAAAGAAGTTATTCATTCAGGTATTACAGAAATTTTAATTGGTATCGGTGATGCTGGTATTATCGATGATAAAAATTTTCTTACTGCCAACCAGGTTAAAGGATTATTGATTCCCAATTTAAATCAATTAAATTTTCCTTATCAAATTCAAATTATCCCCGATATTCATAATCCGCCCAAATACGCCGATCATGTCAAAACTTTCTTCTCATTTATTAACGAATTCAACACTTGTCTTTTTACTGACAATAATTACACATCTGACTGTTTTACAAATTATGGCCATAATTTTGAACATCTCATTCCCGCTATTCTTCCCTCCCGTGCTACCGACATTCGTCAAATGATTCTTGCCAAAAATCCCCATTTTTCAGATTATGTTCCGGATAACGTCTTTAAATTTCTCTCCGAATTTAAGCTTAATTTATAATTAACACATGAAATACGGCTACAGTATTATTTACGATATTCAAAAAGATATGTGGAATTGGCGCGATTCCTTAAAAAACCCGTTTTTGGGACGCAGCTGGATTAATAATGTTAAAGATAAAAATGATTTAAAAATCGTTAAACAAATTTTAGAACTTGAAAAAAAATCAGCTGAAAAAATTCTTAAACCATATCTTTTATCTCAAAAAGAAACTCAAAATAGTAGATTAAACAATTTTCTCAAAATCATTAAAAAAGATTTTCAAAAAAAATATCAAAATGCCATTCAAGTTTTAGAAACAATTACTCAACAGCCCATAATGTCAGATAATTTTACTTTCTATATCACTACTTTTCCCCGTTGTCCTTATTTTTATGAAAAAAGAGAAATTTTTATATACGATTCAACTGAAGATTACTGGGGTATGCCCATCGATACTTTTCTTCATGAGGTTCTTCATTTTCAATTCATTTATTACTGGTACAAAAATCCAAAATCAGCTGTTTTAAAATTAAAATATGAAGATTTTGATTATCTCAAAGAAGCCCTCACTGTAGTTTTGGACGATGAATTAAAACCAATTATTTCTCAATCAGATCAAGGTTATCCTAGTCAAATTAAATATCGAAAATTACTTCGTCAAAATTGGCAAAAATATCATGATTTTAATAAATTAGTTGATTTCGGATTATCAAAACTAAATGATTTTATAAAAATAAAATCTACCTAATTTTTGGTAAAATACTCTCATGAAATTATCCATCGCTATCGTCGGTTTGCCTAATGTCGGCAAATCAACTCTTTTTAATGCTTTGCTGGGAAAACAAGTTGCTGATGCTAGTAATTATCCTTTTTGTACTATTGACCCTAATGTTGGCGTTGTTGAAGTCCCTGACTCTAAACTTCCGGTTTTAGCCGAAATTGTTAAAACTGACAAAATTGTTCCGGCTATCGTTGAGTTTGTTGATATTGCCGGTTTGGTCAAAGGTGCTTCTCAAGGCGAAGGTCTGGGCAACAAATTTTTAACCAACATTCGTGATTGCGATGCTATTTGTCATGTTGTTCGGGCTTTTTCCGATGAGAATATTATTAAAGAAGGTTCAGTTAACCCTCAGGGAGATTTTGAAGTTATTTGTGCCGAGTTAATTATCAAAGATTTGGAAACTATTGATAAATACATTGATGCCAACAAAAATAATGCCAAGGAAAAAATCACTAAAAAATTTATTTTGGCTCAAAAATTAAAAACCGAATTAGAGAAGGGAATTTTGGCTGTTAATTTGCAGCTTAGTGACGAAGAAAAAGAATTCTTAAAAGAATTTTTTCTGCTTACTGCCAAGCCTTATTTTATCGTCGCCAATGTCGACGAAGATACCTATCAAAATATTGCTAATTTTAATCTTAAAGTTGAAAACTTTGAATCAGTCGTTCCGGTTTGTGCCAAAATCGAATTTGATCTTTCCGAGTTAAATCCGGAAGAACGAAAAAGCTATCTCCAAGAGTTAGGTGTTTCTCAATCGGGTTTAGAAAGAGTTATCCAAAAAGCTTACGACACACTGGGTCTTCAATCTTACTACACCGCCGGTATTAAAGAAGTTCGGGCTTGGACTATCAAAAAAGGCGACACTGCTCCCCAGGCTGCTGCCGCCATTCACACCGATTTTGCCAAAGGCTTTATTATGGCTGAAGTTGTCTCCTATCAAGATTTTGTTGCTTGTAACGGCCCTGTTGGGGCTAAAGAAGCGGGTAAACTTCGTCATGAAGGTCGTGACTATATCATGCGTCCCGACGATGTCGTCGAATTCAAAGTCAATGTCTAATAAACTTCTTGTCATTTCTGGTCCGACCGCTACTGGTAAAACCGATTTAGCTGTTGAACTGGCCAAAAAATATAACGGTGAATTAGTTTCCGGTGATTCCTGTCAAATTTATAAAGGTATGGATATTGGTACCGGCAAAGATCAACCGGAGGGTACACCGATTCATTTAATTGATATAGTTACTCCTGATCAAAAATTTTCTGTCGCTGATTTTCAAAAAATTGGTTTACAAACTATCAAAGAAATTCAATCACGAAATAAATTACCAATTTTAGTTGGTTGCAGTGGTTTTTATATCGACTCTTTAATTAATTCCAACTACACTACATTTTCCGTTAAACCTCATAAGGTATGGCGTTTTATTTCCCGTCTTTGCTCGGTAAAAACTTTACAAAAAATTTACCAATTTTTAGACCAGCCAAACTTTTCTAAATTAAACCATTCCGATGTAAACAATCACTACCGTTTAACCCGAAAAATAGAAATTAAAATAGCAAATTTAACCAAAAAAAAACAGTTCCCCGCCCTGTCAAGGGAGGGGCTAGGGGAGGGTTTCGATATCTTGCATATTTCCCTCACCGCCCCCATGGACTTTCTTTATCAGCGTATCGATGCCCGGGTTCAAAAAAGAATCGATCTTGGTTTTTTAGATGAAGTCAAAACTTTACTTAAAAAATATCAATGGTCCGATCCAGGTATGCAAATTGCCGCCTATCAATGTCTTAAACCCTATTTTGACAATCAACCAAAACTCCCTGTCCTGTCAAGGGAAGGGTTGGGGAAGGGTTTGAATCAAGAAAGGGTTTTGTCCGATTGTCTCCAATCTTGGTCTTATGCCGAACACTCTGATGCCCGCCGGCAAAGTTGTTGGTTCAAATCAAAATCAAACGCTCACTTTTTCGATATCACTCAAAAAGACTTCAAGAGAAAAATATTGACCCAAGTTTCCCGATGGTATACTAAGGTATGATCAACAAAAAGTTTGAAGTTTCTACTAAAACCGTAATTTTTACCGTTTTCTTTTTACTTTCTCTATTTTTGCTCTGGCAAGTCAGAGCTTTAATCGTTTTGCTTTTCATTAGTTTCGTTTTTATGGAAGCTATCAATCCCGCCATTGTTCGTTTGGAAAAGATGAAAATCCCTCGACCTTTAGCTATTTTAATCATTTACATAATTATTTTAGCTGTTATTTCCTTTGCTATTGCCGGTATCGTCCCTATATTAGTTGAGCAGACTACTGGATTAGTCCAAACCTTACCAGACACACTTAGCCATATCCAGATTTTTGGCACCAATCCCATTGATTTATCTTCTCAATTTAAAATTTTAGAAAACCTTCCTGGCGGTATTGCTAGAACTGCCATCTCTTTAGTTTCTAATATTATCTCTGCCTTTGTTATCATGTTTCTTACTTTTTACTTGCTCTTAGAAAAGAAAAATTTTCCTAAATATAGCCTGAATATGTTTGGAGAAAATGGTCAGAAAAAAGCCATTGCTATTATCGAACGGCTAGAAACTCGCCTTGGTAGCTGGGTCACTGCCGAATTTTTCCTCATGAGCATTATTGGTGTTCTTTCTTATATTGCCTATTTATGTCTTGGCTTAAAATATGCCGTTCCCTTGGCCATTTTTGCTGGTCTTTTAGAAGCTGTCCCGTCCATTGGTCCAACTGTCGCCACCATTCTAGCTGCTTTAGTTGGTTTTACTATTTCTCCTCTAATTGGAATTTTAACTATTATTGTTGGTGTCATTATTCAACAATTAGAAAATAATATCCTCGTTCCTAAAATTATGAAGCAAACAGTTGGGTTTAATCCCTTAGTCACCATCCTTTTGATTGCCGCTGGCGCCAAGATTAGTGGTGTTATCGGTGCCATTCTTGCTTTACCGGTGTTCCTTACCCTCGAAACCATCACTAAAGTCTTAATTGAGAAAAAATAACCCTGGTTCAAACTCAGCCATAGGCTGATTGGCCTTTGGCCAAAAAAGCCTTCAAAGAAATTGTTAAGCCGAATTTTGTTTATGTGTCATCTATCTCCTCTCTCTACCTAAGACTCTCAAAGATCAGATCTTGACGTCTCAACTTGAGATTTCCACCAGAAGGCTGCTCGTTTCATATCAGCTCGCCGTAGCTTCTTGCGAAGGCGGCCCGCTTACTCGTCTCTGTAGCATTGCCGTTCAGTCACCCAAACCCCTACATTTTCAGGTTCTGTATCTTTTGTGGTTCGGACTTTCCTCCCCTCGGATCGCCTTAGCTTTCCTCAGGGTAGACACTTCAATTTCTTTGAAGACTGAAATATTTTAAGATTTATTACTATTGAAGTAAAGCTGCATCAGCGGCAGACAGGATTTTAAACATCTTAGTACCTGTTTCTGGATCAACAGTTTCAGCTGCTGGTCTACCGTTTTTAAGCATAACTTTTTTAACTTTACTTACGTCCACCTCTACAGACTTACGTGATTTAACAGAATAAAATTTAATGGTTGGCATTTAAGCTTCACCCCCTCAAATTAACAAATAAATAGATAACAACTACCAACATAATTGAAACCAAACTCAAAATCAAGCTTTTAATCAAGTCTTTCTTAATATATCTGTTATTTTCTTCCTGATTCATCTTTCTAAGGCCAGTATAGCACATAAATTTTGCTACAATGAAAGTATGGTATTTCTATATATTCTTACTTTTCTCAACCTTTTTTGGCTCGGATTTATCACTCTCGGTATTTACCGTAAAAATCAAATATCTAAAAATCAAAGTAGTTCTCCTAACAATAATCATTTAAAAATCAATGTTCTACGCTATAACCCTTTTGAAAGCATTGGTGGTGATCAAAGTTTCATTCTGACTATTTTAGATCAAAACAATTCGGGTGTTCTTGTTTCTTCACTCCACAATCGCGATATTACCAGAGTCTACGCTAAACCTATCAAAAATGGCCAGGGGGATAATATCACTTTGTCAAAAGAGGAAAAATTAGCTATAGTTAAAACTATTAAAGGTTAAAATTTTAATGAACCCAAAAATCACTAGAATATCTGGATTATTAGGAATATTTCTAATACTTAGTGGTATTTCCTATTTTTTATTTGACTATTTCTTACCAGCTAGTGATGGTGGATTTTTAGGTTCAATTTCTAAAAAACCTACCGACAATCCTTTAGAAACCGAAAAAACTAATTCCACTACTTCAAATTCTTCCAACCTTTACTCTGGTCCCAAAACTGAAGCCTGTCCTATCAATGGTCAGTTGTATACTCAGGAAGAAGCTGCTATTTGGTCAAAACGCCGACCCTTAATGGTTATGATTGAGAATCATGAAGATTCTCGACCTCAGTCTGGTTTGCAAACTGCCGATATAGTTTATGAGGCAGTAGCTGAAGGTGGCATTACTCGATTTATGGGTGTCTTTTATTGTGGTCAAGTTGCTGGGTCTGAAGCCAATAAGTATGATATTGGCCCTGTTCGCTCAGCTCGCACTTATTTTCTTGATCTTGCTTCTGAATATTCTGACTATCCGCTTTACAACCATGTTGGTGGCGCTAATTGTAGTGCGGCTACTACTGGTGGTCCATGCACTACAGCTAAAAAAGCTCAGGCTATTGAACAAATTGCCAGCTTTGGTTGGAACAACAAAGGCACCTGGAGCGATCTAAGTCAATTTTCCTTATCTTATAAAGCTTGTCGTCGTGAACCGGATCGTACCGGTGATGAAAGAGCTACTGAACACACCATGTATTGTTCAACCAAGGAACTTTGGAATATTGCTGTTGACCGAGGTTTGACTAACATTACTACTGCCAAAAATAATTCTTGGGATAAAAGTTATCGCGCTTGGTTATTTAAACAAACAGACAAAGCTAGTTCTTCTCTAACAGCTAATAATGTTTCCTTTGATTTTTGGTCTAGTTACAAAGGTTATTCTGTCAGTTGGAAATATGACAATGCCAATAATAATTATCTTCGATTTAATGGCGGAAAAGAACACATAGATTTTAATACCGCCAAAACCATCACCACCAAAAATATCATTATTCAATTCGTTAAAGAGACTCGCTCGGTCGATGAACATTTACACAATCTTTACGATGTTATTGGTAGTGGTAACGGAGTTTTAATCCAAAATGGAGAAAAAACCGAAATTACTTGGTCTAAAGCTAATCGACTTTCTCGAACTATTTTTAAAGATAAGAGCGGTAAAGAAATTAATTTTGTTGCCGGTAATATCTGGGTAGAACTTTTACCCATTGGCACCACAGTTTCTTACAATTAATCTTTATGAAAATTCAAAATAGTCTTAAACGCCTTTTTATCTCTCAGACCAGAATTAAAATTATTAATGTTTTGTTCTATCACCCTGGAGAAATTTTTTATGTTCGTCAACTGGTTCGCTTGGTCGATGAAGAAATTAATTCTGTCCGACGTGAATTAGATAACCTTCAAAAAAGCGGCCTTATCACTTCAGAATGGCGGGGTAATAGGCTTTACTATTGGGCTGACAAACAATCACCTTTATTTACTAACCTTCTTCTTATTGCCAATCAGTCATTTGGTCTAGGTCTTAAACTCCAAAACAAAAACGAAACTCTTGGTTCTATTAAACTTGTTTTTTATAATTACAAATTTATGACCGGAGAAAAAAGACAGATCGATGATATTGATTTGGTTATTGTCGGTGATGTTTCTATTAGGGAAATGGAGAATTTGATTAAACAAGAAGAAACTATTCGTGGTCATGAAATTAATTATATGGTTATGGGTAAAGGAGAATTTAATCTTCGCCGTCAAAAACGTGATCAATTTATTGTTGACTTCTTTCTAAGTAATCCTATTGCTATAATAGGAAGCTGCCAGGAAATTAATAATCTTTAAATGACTCAAATTAGAAAAGTTATCAGAACCGGCAATAGTTTAGCCATCACCATTCCGTCAAGGTCTATTAAGGATTTTAATATCAGAGAAGGGGATCCGGTCTCTATAAAAATTAATCACTCTAAAACTAGTATTACTTATATGTTTTCCGGTCACCCACGCCAATTATCCCTTATTTCCCATCAAAAATAATTATGACAAAAAGAAAAAAGACTCTTAGAAATTTTTGGGTTATCGTCGCTATCACTCTTTTTTGCTCACTTTTAAATTTTCCAAATGAACTTCCAATTAAAATCCATTTTAAAAATATAAATTTAGAACATACTTTTTATCGTCCTAATTTAAATTTTAAAATTGGTTCATTCACTCCCATAAAAAATATTAACCTCAAATACGGCCTGGATTTAGCTGGTGGCTCTTCACTCCTTTTTGATATTGATACCTCTGGTGTTAGTTCAGAAAATTTACCTTCAGCTCTGGAATCTCTTAAAAACAACATTGAACGCCGAGTTAATCTTTTTGGTGTTAGTGAAACCACCGTTCAGATTAACAAACAACAAGATAAGTATCGCCTTCAAGTCGATCTTCCGGGCGTTGAAAACATTAATGACGCAGTTAGTCTTATTGGTACCACCGCCAAACTTTCCTTTAAAGGTGAAGTTGAGATCCCTCCGGAAGCCACTGAATCAGCTACTGTTTACGATCTTTTTGCTAAAGATACAGGGATAAACGGTTCTCATCTGAAACGTTCTTCAGTTGAAATCAATACCAAAAACTCTCAACCTGAGGTCAGTCTTGAATTTAATGATGAAGGCTCTAACCTATTTGCTCAAGCTACCAAAGAATTATTAAATAAACGGATTGCTATTTTTCTCGACGACTATCCTATCACCGCTCCAGTAGTTCAATCTGTCATTACTGATGGTAAAGCTTCCATTAGTGGCAATTTTACTTCTCAATCAGCCAAAGAACTCTCGGCTCAACTTAACGCCGGTGCCTTACCTTTATCGATCAAATTAGTTCAACAATCTCAGATTGGTGCCACTCTTGGCCAAGACTCACTTAATAAAGGAATTTTTGCTGGTGTTGTTGGTTTAATTTTAGTTTCCCTTTTTATGATTGCTAATTATGGCAAATTGGGTCTCATCGCCGACATTGGTTTGATTATTTATGGTCTAATTACTCTCAGTCTTTATCGACTTATCCCGGTTACATTAACCTTTCCCGGTATTGTCGGCTTTATTCTTTCTATCGGTATGGCAGTTGATAGCAATATCTTAATTTTTGAAAGATTTAAAGAAGAAACCCGAAAAGGTAAAGACTGGAATATAGCCCTCGAATCTGCTTTTGGTCGAGCTTGGGATTCTATCAAAGACGCCAATACTTGTACTATTATTACTGGTTTTATTTTGTTTAACCCGTTTAATTGGTCATTTTTAAGTACCTCAGGTATGGTACGTGGCTTTGCTCTCACCCTAATCTTAGGTATTTTTATTGGTATCTTTACTGGAGTTTTTGTTACCCGTAATCTCTTGCGTGTCTTTATCAGAGAAAAAAATAAAAATTAACTTTTTACTTTAATACTTTTAACTTTAAACTAACTTATGAATATCATGAAATTAAGACCATTATTTTTTATCTTTTCTCTAATTTTATTGCTTTCATCACTCTTTTCTATTATTTTTTGGAAATTCAAATTATCTATCGATTTCACTGGTGGTACTATTTGGGAATTAAATTTACCGGAGTTTTCCGAAGATAAAATTAAGGAAGTTTTTTCCAAGAGTAATCTGGAAGTAAAAGAAATTAATTTTCTAGGTAACCAAAATTATTCTTTAAAATTTAATGACATTAGTGTTGAACAAAAAACCGGTCTTGATAAAACTCTCAAAGAACTTTATCCAGACTCTAAAGAATTAAAGTTTGAAACTATTGGGCCAATTTTAGGTCGTGAATTACTTAAAAAAACTATTACTGCTGTTATCCTTTCTTCATTATTTTTATTTCTATTTATTGGTCGTCGTTTCCGCGATCTGTCTTTTGGTGCTGGAGCTGTTCTAGCTATGCTTCATGACACTTTTATTTTAGTTGGTAGTTTTTCTATCTTAGGCCACTTTTTTGGTGCCGAGTTTGACTCTCTTTTTGTCACTGCTCTCCTGACTACATTATCTTCATCAGTTCATGATACTGTCGTTACTTTTGACCGTATCCGTGAACTTAAACGCCAAAGTTTCCAAAAAGACTGGGTCTCATTAGCCAACGAAGCTATTACTGAAACCCTAACCCGTTCTATCAATAATTCCATGACTATTATTTTTATGTTAGCTTCTTTAGTTCTATTAGGTGGTACCACTACTCGCTGGTTTGCCGCTGCTTTACTCATTGGTGTTATTTGTGGAACTTATTCGTCCATTGGCGTTGCTATTCCTCTCGTTCTTTTTTTCAAAAAATATTCCAAGAAAAAATAAGTTAAGCTTTTACTTCAAAAGTATTTCCTTTTTTAGACAATTTCTCTTGAGCCGGCCCTTCTTTTTCCTCTAAATAACATAGCCTTTTTTATTTTGGATTATACCTATCTCTTTCTTTAGTTAAACTATTACCAATTTCCATCTTATCTATTCCAGTAACTCTAATTTCTCCTATTTTTTCAGCTATTTTATTTAAAACTTTTAATTTTTTCTAATAAAACCTCTCTATCATTTAACTCCGGTTTTTCTTCCACTTTTTTAAAAATACTATTTAGTACTTCACCTACTTTTCGTCCTGTTTTAATTTCTAAAATTTTCATTACATCTATACCGTTAACTTTTAAATCTTTTACCGCAAATGGCTGCTTCTGAACCTCTACAATTCGTTTTTTAAACAATTCCCATCGCCAACTGGTTTCTTTAGCTCCGCTACCTAATCTATCAGCCCGGCGTAAGTCAATCATTTCATCAACATAATCCAAGGTTACATTGCGGATAAATCTTCTCACCGCTTTATCAGTTTGGGTTTCTTGGACGGTAAACATATGCCATCTGACTAATCGAAATAATTGATCCAATTCTTTATTGGACAACCTTAATTTTTTGCCTATACTGACTGCCATTCTTGATCCATAAATTTCATGATTATGAAAAGTTCTGGAATCTCCATTACCCTCAGCTGATCTCGGTTTACCCACATCATGAAGCAATGCCGCCAATCTGGTTATCGGGTTTTTACTTTGGCAATTATCCAAAGTTTTTAAATTATGTGTCCAAACATCATCGATATGATGTCCTTTTTGAGTCATTCCTAGGCCACTAACTAACTCCGGCATAATCTGTTCCAATAATCCAGATTTTCTTAACCACTCAATTCCCGTTGATGGTGTGGGTAAGAGAAGAATTTTAAATAATTCATCTCTAATTCTTTCTCCGGCAATATTATTAATTAATTTGGCATTTTTTTGAATTGACTCTAAAGTTTTTTCTTCAATATTAAAACCTATTTGTCCGGCAATTCTCACTGCTCTCATCAGTCTCAAAGCATCTTCATTAAACCTTTCATCCGGATTCCCCACTGTTCTAATTAATCTGCTTTGCAGATCCTTTTGCCCTTCAAACAAATCAATTATTTTATAGTTATTAAGACTTCCGCCCTCTTTGAGGGAGGATGTCGAGCTTTGCGAGACAAGAGGGTTTTGTATTTCAATCGCCATAGCATTTATAGTGAAATCCCTTCTCTCTAAATCTTCCTCTAAAGTTTTACCCCATTTAATTTTATCCGGATGCCGGCCGTCACTATAACCTCTTTCAGTCCTAAAAGTCGTTACTTCAAAAATCTCCCCGTCTTTTTCCACAATACTCAATGTCCCAAAATTATTGTTATAAAAACTGTTTTTCGGAAAAATTTTTTTCATTTCTTCCGGAGTCAAATTAGTTGTAAAATCCCAATCATTTACTTCTCGTCCTAAAATCAAGTCACGTACCGCCCCGCCGACAATATAAATCTCAGCTTTATTTTCTTGAAATTTAGCAATAATTTTTTTAATCCTCTCTGGGATTACTAATTCTTTCATTCTGTCTTATTTTACCTTATTTACACGGAATCTCTCTTCTTGTTTCTGAAATCTCATACCAACTCTCTAATTCATAACATTTTATTCTTTTACCGATACACATACTATTAGATATTCCTGAATACGAACCCAAATGAGACATCCATTTTTGTATTCCTATACACTCACAAGAATTTGTCTCACCCAATTCATTCTATAAGAACTACACGAGCTTGAAGGTAACAGAGTAACTATCAAAAAGAATAAAATAAAAAATAACCAGTAATTCCATTTCTTAATCAACAATACAGACAAAATTATATTAACTATAATTAAAAAAAACACTTACATTCGATGGAAAAACAATATGGATCAAAACACCACTAACTAATAAAACAACATAGCCTAACCTAAATACAATTTCCCAAACACCATTGACCGGAAGTTTCATAATTCAGTCTACCATATCCAAAAAACCCTCCGGTTGCCCGGAGGGTTTCACAATCGTTTTTAATTTAATTTATACACGATCTGGCTTTGGTAAAGCTTCTTTGACAGCGATATTTCTACCCATCTGTTCAGAATTGTTGAGAGCTTCCATAGCTTTAGCGGCATCTTCATCGTTTTCGAATTCCACGAAACCGAATCCTTTGCTTCTCTTAGAGAATTTATCGATGACTACGTTGGCTGAAGTTACCGCCCCGTAAGCTGAAAAGATTGAATTCAAATCAGCATCTGCCATTGCAAAAGGAAGATTGCCTACAAATAATTTTTTTGCCATGTGTTTTTTTTAAAAACTCCTTAAATACCTTAATAAAATATAACAGGTTTAAACCTCGTTCCTAAAAGTTGGCTACTTCCAGAAACTAATCAATAGTATATAACATTTCCCTCAAAATGTGTAAAATTGACTATCTATGCTGTGTATCGACCATTCCACCTCAGAAGATCAAATTTTAGATTTACTCCTAAAAAATCGCCAAATCAACCCTAAAAATTCAGCTGAATTTTTAAAACCGTCATCTCCAAAAAAACTTACTCCCAAAGATTTTGGTATTAGTCAAAAGTCTCTTGATCAAGCCGTTAAGATTATTCAACACCATATTCAAAATAATAGTCAAATTTTGATTTATGGTGATTACGATGTTGATGGTATCACTGCTACCGCCATTCTTTGGCAGGTTTTATACCAAAAAGATGCCCGAGTTTTACCTTTCGTCCCCGACAGGGAAGCTGATGGTTATGGTATCAAAGCTGATTCTTTTTTTCGCATTCAAACCGATAAAAATCTTCATTTCGATTTACTTATTACGGTTGATAATGGTATTGTTGCCGGCAAAGAATTATTGCCGATTTTAGACTCCGGCACGCAGATTGTGGTCATCGACCATCATGTTGCTGATAATTCATTACCCAAAGAAATTACCTCCGTTCACTCAACCAAAACTTCCGGTTCAGTTCTTTCCTGGTTAGTCGCCTCTCAAATCGATAAATCTAGTGACTTGGGTTTAGCTGCTCTTGGTGCCGTTACTGACTGTATGCCGCTCAATACTGTCAATCGCAATATTGTCTACCATGGTCTTCAATCTCTTCGTCTTCAACCAAATCCCGGCATCAAAAAATTAATTCAAGTCAGTGGTTCCAAACAAGATTCTTTAACTACTTATGATTTAGGTTTTGTTCTTGGCCCTCGCATCAATGCTGTTGGCCGTTTATCCAATCCCACCGACGCTCTCCGACTTCTTTGTAGTCAAACCCAAGAACAGGCCAATAAATTTGTCGCTATCTTAGATGGTTACAACAAAGAACGTCAGACTCTTCAACAGGAAAGTCTTGATTTAGCTAATGAAAAAATAAGTAGAGACATTTTGCTAAACGTCTCTGCAAAAGAGAAAAATAAATTAATTTTTGTTGCCGACAAATCATTTCACCCCGGTGTTATTGGTCTGATTGCCGGACGTTTAACCGAAAAACACTATTTACCCTCAATTATTATTAGTCTTGATGAAGAAATTTCCAAAGGTTCCTGTCGATCAATCAAAGAATTAAATATTATTGCCACTCTTCGCCAATTTTCCGACCTTTTTGTTGATCTTGGCGGCCATAGTGGTGCTGCCGGCTTTAGTATCAAAACCGAAAATATTCCTAAGATTCAGCAAAAATTAACCAAATTTATTAATCAAAAATTAGCTAATTGCGAGCTCAAGCCTGAAAAATTTATTGATGCCGAGATGAAATTAAATGCTGTTACTGTCAAAAATTGTCGTCTTGTAAAAAAACTTGAACCTTTTGGTATTGGTAACCCTGATCCGGTTTTTTTATTTAAACAAGTTCGAGTTGTCGAAAAACGCTTGCTTGGTTCTACTGGTGATCATCTCAAACTAAAAATCGATGACCCAACTACTCCCCAAAAAGAAAACATTGTCGTGGACTCCATCGCTTTCAAAAAAGGGGAGTTTGACTCAAAAATAAAAGTCGGTGACCTGATCGACTTTACCGCTAACCTTAGTTTAAATATTTGGAACGGTTACACTTCTCCCCAGCTTGTCGTCAGAGACTTTCTATCGTAAAATACACCTATGACTAGAATATTAAACGCAGAATGTATCGCTAAAGTAGGTGAAAAAGTCACCGTCAAAGGCTGGGTTAATAGTGTTAGAAGCTATGGCAAATTAGCTTTTGCCGATATTCGTGACCGGTCTGGTCTCATTCAGGTTGTTGGTGGTCCGGAAATTGGTACTTTAAAAGATGAATCGGTAGTTGAAATTACCGGCACCGTCCGCAGTCGCAGCGAAAAATATTTTAATGATAAATTAATTACCGGCAAAATTGAAATTGAAGTTGAATTGATTAATGTTTTAGTCAAAGCTGCCGAATTGCCTTTTGATATTCATCAGGCAGATAGTAAAACCACTCTTCCGATTATTTTAGACAATCGCTCATTATCTCTTCGTAACCAAAAAATTCAGGATGTTTTTAAAGTCCAGGCCACCATTGTCAAAACTTTTAGAGATTATCTTAACCACATCGGCTTTACTGAAATTTTTATTCCTACTATTGTTGCTGGCTCTACCGAAGGTGGTTCTGAAGTTTTTCCTATTGATTATTTCGGTTATCGTGCTTATCTGGCCCAAAGCCCTCAACTATACAAACAAATCCTGACTTCTATTTTCGAAAGAGTTTTTACTATTGCTCACGCTTATCGAGCCGAGCCATCAGTCACTACTCGCCATCTTACTGAATACGTTGGTCTTGATGTCGAAATGGGGTTTATTGATAGTTGGACTGAAGTTTTAAAAACTGCCGATGCTGTGGTTAAAGCCATTTTTAAATCTGTATCTGAGAAACATCAGGACATCTTAAATGAATATGGAGTCACTATCCCTCAAACAGTCGAAAATACTCCAACAGTCAAATTAAAAGATGCCTTACAAATAATTTACGATAGAACCGGTCGTGATGTTCGTAACGAACCGGACATGGATCCGGAAGGGGAGCGGGAAATTTGCCGTTGGTCTCGTGAAAAATATGGTAGCGATTTGGTCTTTATTACTCATTTTTATACCAAAAAACGAGCCTGGTATTCTTATGCCAATCCGGAAAATCCCGAAGAAACTTTAACTTTTGACTTAATCGGTTGCGGTGTCGAATGGATCAGTGGTGGTCAACGTATTCACGATTATCAACAACTTCAGGAAAAAATTATTTCTCGAGGTCAAGACCCTAAAGATTTTGAAATTCCCTATGGTCAGGCATTTAAGTATGGCATGCCTCCCGAAGGTGGTTTTGCTATTGGTTTGGAACGAATCACCCAAAATATCTTAGGGTTAGAAAATGTTCGTCAAGCCAGTTTATTTCCCCGTGATATGGAAAGAGTCGATTCTAGACTATCTGTTTCCGGTAAAAAAATTGCTAAGATTAAAACGGATGCTAAAAAAAGCCATAAATCTAAAAAATAATTGGCCCGATTTTCTGATTATTTTTTTGATTTTAATTCTCAATCTCTTTTGGCTGCCGACTTTTTCTTTTTGGCAAATTTATCCCAAAAACAATTTCATTACCGAAAATAATCAGATTTTAGAATTCTCTCATCCGGAAACCCCGCTGGTAAAACTAATTCAACCTCCTCAACTTTTGACCGACAAATACATTTTAATTGATGTCGACACCAATAAAGTTCTCATTTCCAAAAATCAGGATAGTAAAATTTATCCTGCTTCGACTACTAAATTAGCTACCGCTTTAACCGCCCTTAATCTTTACCCTCTCGATGAAGTGGTTACTATCGATCAGGCTTATGATAATGGCAAAGTTATGGAACTCCAATTTGGAGAAAAAATTACTGTTAAATCATTAGTCACCGCTCTCTTGGTCTATTCAGCCAACGATTCAGCTTTTTCTTTAGCTAATCACTATCGCCAGGGTCTTTCTGGATTCATTGAACAAATGAATTCTCTTATGGTCAAATATAATCTTAAAAATACCCATTTCGTTAATCCTGATGGTATTCACAATGACAATCATTATTCCACGGTTTATGATCTTTCCCAGCTTGGCCGTTTGGCTATTCAAAATTCCACTGTTCGCCAAGTAGTCAGAAATAAAAGTATGACTATTACCGATGTTACGGGAAAAATCAAACATGAAATTACTACTACTAATGAACTTCTGGGTGTTGTTCCGGAAGTTATTGGCCTGAAAACTGGTTTAACTCCGGAAGCTAAAGGTTGTTTTATTGGATTATTAAATATTAACGGTCATTTAGTCATCAGTGTTGTGGCTCAAAGTGATGATCGTTTTCAGGATACCAAAACCCTTATTTCCTGGCTCAAACAAAACGTTTCTTGGCTAGAGTATTAACTCTATTTTTGTATCTGCATTATCTATCCTCACCTGCACTAACATATTTACTCGTTACCGCCGATACATAAGCCACAAAATTATTGTCTCCTTCAAACACAAAAATCGGTTGTAAATAATTAGTTAAGGTTGTCGGTTCGTAATAAGCCAAATACATTTTTCTAATAATTACACTAGAATCAGTTACATCCATAGCCGTCCAATAATTTCCGGATTTTAAGTCATTAATCGCTTCCTCTCCTGTTTTAATCAGATAAGTTGAATAGGATTCTCTGTCCACATTTATATCTTTAAAATTAACTCCAATTATTTTCTTCGCTTCAACTGTTGACCCGGATATTAATACTGAAACAGACGCTTTACCGAAATCAGAAGACAATAAATTATGACCATCAAAATCTTTTCGATAGAAATCTACTCTAACCGCATTAGACTCTGATTGAGATGAAACTGATTTCAAAGTTCCACTATCTATTTTCCAATAGGAAATTGTTTTCTCTCCGTTTTTTAGATCATCAATTAACTTTCCTCCTTTATTCAAAAAAGATGAAGCAATTTCTATAGCACTCGTCTTATCTGGAACATTAGTTTCTGTTAATAGCATTTGGTCGGATCCATAGGGATAAGTAATCTCAAAATCACCGTCCAATACATTTACTACTAATTTTTTATTATCCGTAGTGTTATTAAACTCATAAATTCCTGGTTTTACCTCTACCGGCTCACTGGGAAAACCAAACGATTTAGCTGTTTCTGTGTCTTCTTGCAAGGCTAAAAAGGTCGTATTCGGTCTATAGATTATATAAACCTTTACTTGATCTTTAAAAACTGGAATTTCATCATTTGGTAATTCGAAAGTAAAATTTTTCGCCGTCACCGTCTTGTCCGGAAAAACCACCTTGGGTAAAACACCATATTTAACCGTTGGTGCATAATAAATTGGATGATTTTCCCTATATATTTTATAAGCCGTTGTAATAACCATCCATAAGAAAGTAAAAACTACTATTCCTAACCCCCCAAACTTAATCAAATTTCTGCTGGTATAAGCTGTTTGTGTTAACGACATAAATTATTTTACACTAAAATGATACAATATTAACCATGAGTGACACCAAAGTTATTCGTACTCGTATTGCTCCTAGCCCAACAGGGGAATATCACATCGGCCACTTACGTACCTGTCTTTACGATTATGCTTTAGCTCGTAAATACGGCGGTCAATTTATTATCCGTATTGAAGATACTGATCAAAAAAGATTTGTTGCCGGTTCTGCCGACAGAACTCTCCAAGTTATCAAAGATTATGGTTTAAATTGGGATGAAGGTCCGGATGTTGGTGGTCCATATGCTCCGTATATTCAAACTCAACGTTTAGATATCTATCAAAAATACGCCAAAGAACTAATTAATAAAGGTTTAGCCTACTATTGTTTTTGTACCCAAGAGAGGCTTGATTCTTTACGTGCCTCTCAAAAAGCTGCCGGCCAAGTCTCAAAATACGACCAACATTGCCTTCATCTACCAAAAGAAGATATTCAAAAAAATCTTAATGCTAAAATTCCTTACACTATTCGTCTAGTCATCCCCAAAAACGAAACTATAATTTTTGAAGATCAAATTCGAGGCAAAATTAAATTTAACACCAATGATATTGATGACCAGGTTCTAATTAAATCAAACGGAATTCCTACTTATCATTTTGCTGCTACTGTTGATGATCACCTTATGGGCATCACTCATGTCTTTCGTGGTGAAGAGTGGCTTACCTCTACCCCAAAACATTTATTGCTTTATCGTTATTTTGGCTGGCACCCCCCCATTTTTGCTCATTTAACTGTTATTCTAAACCCGGATGGTAAGGGTAAACTAAGCAAACGTCATGGAGCTACCTCAGCCAGATCATTTCTGGAGGATGGTTATTTACCTGAAGCTATGCTCAATTTTTTGATGTTTTTAGGTTGGAACCCGGGCGATAATCGGGAATTTTTTACCCTTGATGAATTTGTCCAGGCTTTCAGCCTCGATCATTTGCACAAAAAATCTCCGGTTTTTGATCGTAAAAAATTAGACTATTTAAACGGTTATTACCTTCGCCAAAAAACCGATGAACAATTGTTTGATCTTTTCAAAAAATTCTTACCTCAAGCCAGTGACGACCAAATCAAAATTTTAATTCCGGTCTTAAAAGAAAGATTAATTAAACTTTCTGATCTTCAGATTCAAACTAAATTTTTATTTGAAGATGTTGAATACGATAAAGAATTATTGCTTAAAAAGGGGACTGCCTCCAAGTTGGCCAAAGACATGCTTTCAAAATCCAAAGAATTATTAGGCAATTTTTCTGATATTCAAAATCGTTTAACTAATCTAATCAATGCTAATAATTGGAATGTTGGTGAATTTTTTATGGTCTTTCGGGTCGCCATTTGTGGTTCTGCCTTTACTCCGCCGGTAGTTGATTGCCTTCCGGCTTTAGGCCAAGAATCAACTATTAGAAAACTCGACATTGCTCTCGCCAAACTTTCCTAAAATTTATTAAAATAATTTGTGGCGTTTTTATTTTTTATTTTTTGCTTTTTTTTAGTTAAACCTGTATTGGCTGCCACCACTCTTCAAATTACCGTTGCTCCGAGTAGTTTATCTTCAGTTGGTACCAGTTTTCCGGTCCAGTTTATTATCACTGGAGCCGATCCAAATAGTAGTTACTATTATAAATTTTGTGGCGGAATCGGTAGCTCAACTACACAAATTCAAAGTACACCATCTCTTTCTTGTAGTTCTGAGTGGATCAATTTTCCTATCATAAATATTGATACTGGTGGTAGCGCTGCTGTTGATTCTACTGCCTATATAAAACCAGATGTTTCATCTGGTACATACAATCTTTTTACTCGCATTGCCTTAATTCCAAAAGGTAACAATTGGATCACGTATACTAGCTCTACTTCAACTATTTCAGTTACTATAACCCCAACTTGTTCATATAATTATTCCTCATGGAGTGACTGCTTGTCATCCAACACCAAAACCAGAACAGCGACATTAATATCAACTTCCGAATGTATTGGTACTTCTGAACCGGTCACTCAATCTTGTACCTATGACCCTACTGTAATCAATCCCGACTCGTCAACTATTAAAATCACTGAATTTATGCCATATTCAAACCCTGAATGGATAGAGTTCTACAACAGCAATGATAAACCAGTTAAACTAGTTGGTTGGAAGTTAGAAGATAAAGATGGTCACCCTCGTAGCATAGGTGATTTAGCCATTGGAGCAAAAAGTTATTTTGTTTTTAATTATTCTCCATTTTTCGACAACACTAATGAAGAAAAAGTAATTATTAAAGATCAAACTGGAACAGTTGTTGTCCAAACGTCATATAATAGCGGACTAATGACTCTCGATCGATCATGGTCACTAATTAACAATAGTTGGTGTCAATCAAGCACCACTCAAGGTTACGAAAATGTTACTTCTTGTTATTCCGCCCCGGCTGCCACTCCTACTCCAACATTAGCTAAAACTCCCACTCCTACTCCTGACCAAAGTAAGTATACTTCATCAGATACTGCCACCGAATCAGCCATCATCGAGCCCATCACGGAATCCGATTATATTACACCTCAATCAACTTCAACCCCGACTTCTTCTTCCGGATCAATTTTAGGTGATGATATTTCTAATGCCACCAAAAAAAATTATCTGCCTCTGATCCTTATTATTTCCGGAGGTCTTTTGCTTACTTCTCCGTTATTTTTTAGTAAATTTAAAAAGTGAAAAAAATACTTCGTTTTCTTCCAGCTATCATTTGGATGGGGATTATTTTTTATTTTTCTTCCCGCCAAACTACTGGCATCGGTGGAACTTCATATTTACACCGATTTTTAATTCTAAAAACCTTTCATTTAATTGAATATGCCATTCTTTTTATCTTAATTTCATTTGCTCTAAACTCCGATTTTTATTCTTTAATAGTCTCTTATCTCTACGGCGCGACTGATGAAATTCATCAGTCTTTTACTCCGGGAAGAACGCCAAAATTTACTGACACCCTCATTGATCTTCTGGGAATTTTAATTGGATTTTTAATCTACCGATTTTTCCTCTTACCGCTTTTCCAAAAATACTTTCACAAAAGAAACTCTAATTAATTTATACTCTTAAGTGTGAAACGTAATTGGTCATATTTTTTTCTACCCAAAAAAGAAAACAATTTTCGTGCCAGTATTCTCAAAAATGGTTTTTTAGTTTTACTCATTGCTGTCTACCTTCTTAATCAAGCTTTTATTAAATACTTAAGTTTAGTTAAGCCAGGAGTTTTAGGTTATTCCTCCGAAATCACCACTCAAAAAGTTTTTGACCAAACCAATAAACAGAGAATCGACTTAGGTTTAGAACCTCTTAAATATAATTCTCTTTTATCACAATCAGCCGCCAAGAAAGCCGAGGATATGTTTGCCAATAATTATTGGGCTCACAATTCTCCTAAAGGTAATACTCCTTGGGACTTTTTTAAATTAGTCGGTTACCAATATTCCCTTGCTGGCGAAAATCTGGCTCGTGACTTTTATGACACCGAATCACTAATGAAAGCCTGGATGAATTCTCCTACACACAAAGCTAATATTATAAATTCTAAATACCAGGAAATTGGTGTTGGTGTAGTTAATGGTACTTTAGGTGGAATTAAAACTACTTTGGTAGTTCAACATTTCGGCACTCCGATTGCCGCCATTGCTGAAACCCAAAAAACTGAAACTCAAAAATCCACCACTTCCAAAGATATTGTTGTCAACAGCAACCAAAACATCGATACTATTGTTGAGTCTTCCCAAAATCAAGTTTTAGCTCAAAATCAGCAAAATTATATCAATCCCTTAGTTCTTAATAAAATCTTTGGTCTGATTATTTTTAGCTTTATTATTATTACCTTATTTGTTGACGGTTATGTCACTCTAAAAAATAATGTTCATCGTATGACCGGTTCTACCATTGGTCACATTGGTTTTTTATTTGTGATTCTTTTATTTATTCTTTATCAACAACAGGGGGTAATTTTTTAACATGATTATTCCAAAAGAAGTCCGCCAAAAACCATTCGAGTACATTATTCTAGGAATAATTTTCATCATTGGTTTAATGTTTTATTTTTTTGGTCCATTCAACTCTCATGGTAAGCGGCTTATTGTTTACCTTATGGCCGCTAATTATTTTTTTTGGAGTCTTCTTCATCATTATCGTCGGGGCGATCTTAGTCTTCAAATTATTGTTGAATATTTAGTTATAGCTCTCTTTGGTATCACCTTGCTTACTTTATCGTTTTTCTGACCTGTTCCGTCTGCCATTCCTTTATTTTTTTAGGATCTCCGGACAATAAAACCTCCGGTACTGTCTTTCCCATAAAATCTCTTGGTCTGGTATATTGAGGATATTCAACTGTTCTTATTTTTTGACCATCAATTTCCACCCATGACCAGCTTTCCGCTTTACTTGATTCATCTTTTCCTAAAACACCGGGAATAAGTCTGCTGACAGAATCAATTACTACCATCGCTGCTAATTCACCCCCGGTTAATACATAATCACCAATCGATATTTCCTCGTCTATCATATAATCACTGATTCTTTGATCAAACCCTTCATAATGACCAGCCAATAAAACTATATGATCTAATTTTGACAATTCTTCCGCCTTTGCCTGATCAAACTTTTTTCCTCTCGCCGACATCATAATTATCCTGGTTTTATTTTCTTTTTGTCTTTTTTCTTTGCCTTCATTAGACATTAGAAATTCGACATTAGAAATTTGTTTCAGTGCCTTGTAAACCGGCTCTACTCTAATCAGCATTCCTACATCACCTCCAAACGGTTTATCGTCTACTGAACCGTAATCGTCAATTGCCCAATCTCGTAAATTATGTATTTTTATATCCACTAAACCCTTCTTAATTGCCCTTTTAATAATGCTTTCTTCAAAAGGGGATTCAAACATTTTAGGAAATAAGGTTAAAACATCTATCTTCACAGGCCTATTTTATCATTTTTAGGCTATACTCTTTTTATATGACCACAACTAAAACTTCCAAGCCCGTTGCTGTTATCGTTATTCCTACCTACAACGAAGCCGATAATATCGGTCGCATGATTGAATATCTTAATACTAAGACTTTTGTTGATATCAAGAATTTAAACCATAACTTAACCCAAAATTGGCAAATGAAAATTTTAGTCGTCGATGGAAATTCCCCTGATGGTACTGGAAAAATTGTTGAAAAAGAAGCCAAAAAATATAATAACACTTTTCTTTATACCGAAACCAGTAAGGACGGCATTGGTGCTGCTTATCTCAAAGGGTTTAAATATGCCATAGAACAACTCAAAGCTGATTTTGTTTTTGAATTTGATGGCGACTTTCAGCACCCACCCGAAACTATTCCGGTCATGTTAAAAGCTATGGAAGATGGCTTTGACTATGTCATTGGTTCTCGCAAAATCCCTGGTGGCTCTAATCCCAAAGGTTGGGGTTTCAAACGGGTTTTCTTTTCCGAAGTCGGTGGTTTTACCGCCCGTTTTATTATGTTTTTTCCTTTCAAAAATTTCTTCAAAGTTACCGATCCTACTACTGGCCTTAAAATTACTCGGGTTAAAGGCTTTGTCGATAAAATGGACATGAACTATAATCGTCTTCTTACCCGTAGTTTCGGTTACAAACTCCAACTTCTTTTTGAAACTCTCAAAATGGGGGCTAAGTTCAAAGAAATCCCTCTTCAATTCCACGTTCGTAATGCCGGTGAATCAAAAATTGAATCCAAAACCGCCAAAGATATTTTCCGGGTGGCTTTTTTGCTTCGTTGGCAAGATGATTTTACCCAAAAGTTCCTCAAATTTGGCACTGTCGGTGGTGTTGGTTTTGTTATTAATACTCTTGGTGCTAAATTATTCAAATCAGCCCTAATTAATCCAGAATCCAATATCAGTCTCTTAAATGGTATCTGTAATGCTATGGCTGCTGAAATTTCCATTATTTCCAATTTTATTTTTAATAATATTTGGACTTTTTCTCAAGAAAAAATTACCGATAGAAGTAAATTAATTTCTAAATTCCTTACCTTTAATCTTTCCTCTGTCGTTAGTGGTATTCTAATTCCCTCTGCTGTTATTGCCCTCCTTACAGCCTTATTTGGTGATCACCTCTTCCTTTACCAAATCATCGCTATTTTTGGTTTAACCATCCCCTTAAATTGGATTATCTACAACAATGTCATTTGGAAAAATAAGAAAAAATAACTTTAGATATAGTAAAATATAGTGTCAATCAATTATTAATAGTTCTTAAATTATTAATTAGTAACTATTAATTATTAATTAATTATGAAAGGTATCGTTCTCGCCGGTGGCCGTGCCACTCGTCTTCGTCCATTAACTGCCATTACTTCCAAACAATTACTGCCTGTCTACGACAAACCCATGATCTTTTATCCTATTGAGACTTTAATCAAAGCCGGGATTGAAGATATTTTAATTATCATTGCTCCGGATTATTCTGGTCATTTTTTGAATCTTTTGGGTGATGGTAAAGAGTTTGGGGCTCATTTTAGTTATACTGTCCAAAAAGAACCCCGTGGTTTAGCCGATGCTTTCATCATTGGTGCCGATTTTATTGGTAATGATAATGTCACCATGATTCTGGGCGATAATATTTTTGAACAGGATTTTTCTGCAGAAATCAAAAACTTTAAATCTGGTGGTATGGTTTTTGCTAAACAGGTTAGTGACCCCCAGCGTTTTGGTGTGGTTGAATTTGACCAAAACATGAAAGCTATCTCTATTGAAGAAAAACCGCTTCAGCCAAAAAGTAATTACGCTGTTGTTGGTCTTTATACTTACGATAATCAAGTCGTTAATATTGCCAAAAATCTCAAACCTTCTGACCGTGGCGAAATTGAAATTACCGATATTAACCGAACTTACTTGGAAAAAGGCGAATTACAGGTAAATATTTTTGATTCCCTTTGGGAAGATGCCGGTACCTTCGATAGTTTGCTCCATGTCAGCAATATCATGGCCCAAAAAGCCAAACAGTCTCAGGGCTAGTGAAATTGTATGAATTTTTCCCAAAATTTCATCAAATCGCCCCAACTGGTCTCTCAACTTCTTCAATATAGCCATTTAAATCCCGGTGATACGGTAGTTGAAATTGGTCCGGGCCAAGGGATTATCACTCAAAAATTATTAGACATTGGTTGTCAGGTTATTGCTGTCGAAAAAGACCGTCGCTTAATTAGTGAACTCCAAACCCAATTTTCTGATTATAAAAATTTTAAACTAACCAACAGCGATTTTCTTTTTTGGTCACTACCAAAATCTCCCTACAAAATATTTTCCAACATTCCCTTTTCTATCACCGCTCTGATTATTAATAAAATTCTCAAATCAAACAATAAACCGACAGAGATGTATCTCATCTTGCAGCAAGAAGCCGCTGAAAAATTTTGCTTATTTGACGATATTAATAATCAGGATGCCATTTTAGTTGCTCCGTTTTATCAGGTTGAAATTTTAGGCGATATCGATCGCACCGCTTTTACTCCCAAACCTCAAGTAAATATTGTTTTCACTAAATTTAGTTTGTTAAAAAATCCCTTATTGGAATTACAAAATTACCAGAAATTTCGGGATTTTATTATTTTCGGTTTTAATCAATGGAAACCCAATATTTTTGAAATTTACAAAAAAATATTTTCCTACGATCAATTTAAAAAAATAAATCATCAGCTGAAAGTGAGTTCACTCAAACCAACTCAACTAAATTTTAACCAATGGTTGGGTTTATTTTCTATCTACCAAGAATTTGTCCCCAATATCAAAAAACGCCTTGTTGTTGGTTTCGAGAAAACCCATTTATCTCATGTCAAATTACCATAATAATTGTTTTCCCCATTGAATTAATCTGTAGCTCGATATACACTCCAAGTATTATAGAAAAATATATATAGAAGCATATAGCGTTTTTATATAAATTTTCCCTGTACCTGAACAATATAGGAAAGAGGTGAAAAAGTTTTGTTCTGTAACCCTCGCGTCCGATCGCGCTACTATCACTACATAGCCGAAACGACCTGAGAGAGGAGGCAAGCCGTTGCACTAACATACGCACACCGACACAACGTCTTTTCGAGTGGAGAAGAACCCCCTTAGTATATTCGAATCTCAGCAATAGAAGTGCTCCCTTAGTGGAGAAGATCTTCTGATGATGCATCAGGAAGGTTTCGAATAAGCTATCTGGGTATTCACCATTCATGTTTAGAGGTCAAGCGATCAATGGATGCTTGAAAGGGGCTAAGAACCCTGATAGTCTGTCATCAAGACAGCAGAAAGTTTGGTGGTCCATTGGACTAGTTAATCTGGTCGCGCACACGGCAGCCGCCTGAGGTGAAATGCACTTAGCCTTAAGGCGACTATGGTAATCCATCCTGGATCACTCATCCGCCGGGCCGATTGCCTCTGGTTGGTAACCCAAAACTGAATAGTTCTCGCGTCATTTTGACCCAACCATTGGGCCAAGGAAAAGCTTCGCGCGCGTCTCGTCGCCCGCAAGCCACTCCACGGTGTCATCAGTAACCTTCACTCTTTCTTTCCCGACTTACTCTAGCCTGAGGCTCTGTATTATTGACTCGCAAAGTGCGAACAACAATACATCCTCAGGTTTTCCATTTAAATTTCCTTAAACGTTTCAATTATTTCATCTACCTTTGGATCGTAATTTGTATTTACCAAAGTAATATAAACATTTCCAATTTTCTTTACTGTCACATTTTTATAAGTGCTGTCGTATTTCTTTTGATATTCCGCCTCATTTGTCCAAGCTTCTATTGCCAAATCGTAAGATTGACCCCCACCATATATCAGCGCCACCGCTTTTTCCCAGCCATACATATTTTCTTTATCGGTTAATACTTTATATTTTGCCGGATAAGAAATTTCAAAACCATATTGTTTATTAGTATAAGTTTGCCATCCGTTCGGTAAGCTTGATGTTGGTTTTACTGTTGGTGTTATTGTTTCAGTTGGCAACGTAGTCCCTGAAAGAGTGTCTGCTACAACCTTTGGTGACTCTGTAATAGATACAGCTCCGGGTTTTTCTTTTCCTTTTTGAGTTCCGTAATAATAAGCAAATCCCGCACTCACTCCGATTAATAAAACGATTAAAACAATCTCCATTAAATTCTTTTTCATAATTAACAAAATTATACTAGCTATTCCAACCGCTTTCAAAAAACGGTATTTTATCTTGATATTTTTGCCATGCCTCTTTTATATAAGGCAATAAATTTCCTGGCAGATTATCCACATCAAACCATCTTAAATCATCACATTTGTCTGTTTCTCCAATAGTTATTTCTCCTATCCATTTTTCACACACAAAGAACAAATCCACATATTCCTGATCTGATGATTTTCGATGAATTACTACTGCCGGAATTAAATCTTCTTTTTTAACTACAATTTTTGCCTCCTCCATTGCCTCCCTAACCATTGCTTGGGTTACTGTTTCGTTACCATCCAAATGTCCCGCAACTAAACTATATTTTCCATCCATCCAACCAGTATTAAACCTTCTAGATAATAAAATTTGATTATCTTTTTTCAAAAATAAATAAACCGCCGATCTTAATTTAAATCGTTCTTCTTCCATAGATAATTTTAATAAATCTTTTTGTTAAGAGTTTACCAAAAAGTTCGAACCGCATTCTCGCCGCGCCTCCACCGGCGGTACGGGGCGACAAACTGTTACCCCACATGGATTCGAACCACAATTACTACGTTCAGAGCGTAGTGTCCTA
>CAYOPC010000003.1:0-24050 GCA_964405765.1 uncultured Gammaproteobacteria bacterium
AAGTAGTAACCAATATAGTATATTAAGTTGTTGTTTCCATATGAAACTGGCCATTTTTTTTCAACGAGGTCATATAAAATGGAATTATGTTTAAACCAATCGCCGTTTTGATATATCTGTGGAAATATACCACTGATTGATGTCCACCCAATTATTAAAATTAATCCTAAAAAAAATTTTTTATTAAATTTTATTTTTATATTTAGGTTTTTAGTTTTATAGAAAAAAAATAAAAGACAGAATAATATTGGGATGGATACATATATTTTGTAATATGATAGAAAAAAAATTAAATTTGGTATTAGAAAGTATAATAATATAATTTTAGTTAACATTTTTTTCTATTATTTTTTTAATTTTTTCTAACGAATTTATCCAATGATAATTTTTTGATACCTTTTTATATCCTTGTTCCGCTATTTCTTTTCTTATTTTTGGAGTTTTAATTAAATTTATTATTTTAAATGCTATGTCGTTTGGGTTTGGGTTAGCTAGTAAAATTTCTTTTTTGTTTTGGAACATCCCAGATACTGATGGATGATTGATTTCTATTGTAGGTAATTTACATGCCATCATTTCAGCTGGGGTTAACGATACATTTGTTAATGATATTGAAAGACCTATTGTTGCTTTATTGAATTCTGATGATAATTCTTTTTGGCTCAATTGCCCTAAATTTGTAAAGCTAAAAGGAACCGTATTTAATAAATTATTTGATCCGTAAATTTTGATTGTAATATCTGGGAGATGTTTTCTGACAATTTTTAATGCTTCTATCACTAATTCAAATCCTCTTCTTGGAGTTTCTTGTCGTCCGTAATATATTAATGAAGATTTATCCCTTGTATTATTTTTAGGAAAATATATTTTGTCATCATATCCAAGATTAAAATAATCTGAATTGGAATGAAATTTATCTTTCATTATGTTTGATAGCCACTTACTTGCGCAAATTTTAAAGAATGGAAAATTATATGTATTTTCTGCTAAAAAATATAATGATGACATTGGATTAAATTGTGCTTCGTAATCTTGTACTAAATAAAATTTGTTTTTGAAAATAGTGGGGAACCTATTAAGAAAATAAGCTGTCCTCCAAGATGTACAAATAAGAATTTCATTTATTGGTATGGTTTGTTTTATAAAGTCTTCTAAGGTTAAATAAATTTTAGGGTTAAATTGAACATAATACTCATTTATAAAATATCTTGTATAATTTACATCTGTAAAAGATTTATTCTCTATTAATACTAAATTTATTTGATAACCATTTTTTTCTAAAAATGAAGCTATTCTAAATAAGGTCATGTGACCACCAGAACCAATTCCGAATTCAGGAATTAAAAAGGTTATACTTTTATTTTTTGGATTTTCTTTATTTTTAATATTTAGTATTCTGTCATCTTCATAAGAAATAATATCTGAATCATGTAACTTTATTTTTTTTGTTTTTTTTCTAATAAAAGTGATTATTTTTCTATTTTTAATAATAGATAAAATTCTCTTAATTTTGGGTTTCATTTTTGATTGATTCAATAACTGTTTTTAACTCTTTAGATTGTTTTTTGGGTGTATAAGTATTCATTGAGTGTTCATATGCATTATTAGCTATTTTTTTATAATAATTTTTATTAGATATTAACTTTTCTAATTTAGAATACCAGTCTTTTTGGGTTTTTGCTAAACATCCATTTATTGAATCTTCTATACAGAATTTAAAACAGTCTGTCGGACTCGCTACGGTTGGAATTTTGCAAAAACCTGCAAAATAATATTTGAGTTCACTTTTACTTTCACAATATGGATTATTTAATTCTAATGGTGCAATATTAATATCTACTTCGCGATATTCCTTATATAAGGAATTATATGGAACTAATTGATGTTTTAAAATTTGGTTAGGATATTTTTTAAATTCTTTAGGAATTATCAGCTCGCCTACTATTTTTATAAAAACATTTTTGTGTTTTGAAATTATTTTTACTAATGCTTTACTGCATTGTTTAAAATCTTTATCGTGTGTGTTTGTACCAGAAAAGTATCCAATAATAATTTTATTATCAATATGTTTTTTATTTTTTATATTTATTAGTTGATTAATTGTTTTTTGATCTAGTCCATTTCTGACAACGAAATATGGTTTATTATATTTTTTTGCTAGGTATTTTGATAGAAATTGTGTTGGTGATGAGACGTAGTCGCAATTTTGAATTAGTTTTGAATATCTATTCATTGTTTCTCTGTAAAGATCTATTTTTTCTGGAGACCATCCTTTAATAGCAGAGATGTATGGAATGATTGTTTCATCAAAAACAAGGTCATCTATGTCATAGACAATCGGTATATTTAAAGATTTCCATAGTGTAACCATACCATTTATTTTTTTTTCAATAGCAACTCGATGCATCCAGATTAGACTGTAATCGAGTAGATCATTAGGGTTATATTTATCTAGTTGAGAGTGTGGAACAATTTTATGTTTGATTTTCAAAAGTTTGAGTTTTTCTGAAAGATGAAATACCCTATGAATTTCTGCTCCAGTATTTTCACATCCACTAACTATTAATATTTTAAAATCTTTTGTGTGTATTTCTTTTTTTATCTTATTTAGTCTGAGCGTAAATTTAAGATTATTAAATTTATTTTTAAATCTAATATAAAAATTTTTGAAACCAAATTCTTTAAATAATATTTTTTCTTGTACAATCCTTTTTTTAAAATTTTGATATATTTTTTTCTTTAAAAAAAATTCTTTGTTTTTGAAGTATAAAATTCGTCCTCTATTGAATGTTTTGTAAAATATATTTTTTTTGTATTTTTCTGGAATCATTTTTTGATATTTTTTTTCTTAATCTTGTTAATTTTTTGCCAAAGTTTATAAAATTTAGAATTTATTATTTGTGTGAATTGTTTTTCAAGTGCTTGTCTGTACTTTTTTTTATAAGCTAAGAGTTCTTCTTTTTCCTTAATTTCAATATCTAATTGATTTATCATTTATTTGTAATTTTACAATATAAACGCCAGAGTTTAAATGCTTTGGCTGAACGAATTTTATTTAGATCTTGTTCTAGCTGATAAATTTTATTATTTTCTATATTTATGATTTTTTCTAAATTTTCTTTTTTTTGAAGTTGATCAATTTTTGCTGAGAAATTTTGATTTTCAGTTTGTAAATTATTTATTTTTTGTTCTAGCTCTTGATTTGTGTTTTGTATGTTATTGATTGTATTTTTAAGATTTATTGATTCATGGTAACTTTGAAATAGTTTCACCATATTTTCTGGATCTTTGGAGAAAATTACACTTAAAGATTCTCCTACTTTTTTCGGATTTTTTGTCCATAAACCGCTGATTGAATTAAATTCATTGTCTTTTATATATAAAAAATGGTTACCAGTGATGATTTTTATATGGTAAGGTTCTGATTCTTTGGCTAGTCTTTTTATATAATCCCAATCAATAAGGATTGATAATCTTTCGTCATATTCACCAACTTTTTCATAAAGTTTTCTGCTGTGGAGTATTTGTTTGTGGTTGATATAATTTTGAGTCCTGAGCATTTCATAGGTTACGTCTAAGTCATTTTCGATAATTTGACTCAACTGTTTACCTGTTTCTTCATTAACTTGGGTTAAATATGTGTCGCTATAAACAAAGTCTTTTTTGTTTTCTAGGGCTGCAGTTAAAAGTAATTCTAAATGTTGAGGAAATACGATATCATCGTCGTCCATATAGGCAATATATGGATTAGATGAATGTTTTAAACCATAATTTAGTGCGCCGGGTTTGCCAGTATGTTTTATATTGTAATATTTAATTCGCTTATCATTAAATTCATTAATGATTTTTGAAACATCTTCTCCGCCGTCATTAATAATGTGTAGTAGCCAGTTTGGGTATGTTTGGTCAACAATTGATTGAATGGCTGTTTTAATTTTGTTAGCTCGATTATAAGTTGGGAGAATAATGTCTATAGATGGTAATTTTATTTTTGATTCTGTTTTAATTTTATTTTTTGGAATGAAGGTACAAATTATCCATTTTTTATAATTCATTTCGTAAAAGCAAATATTATTAGTATATTGTTCTAATTCATAAGAAAGAGTTTCTTTTGTAAAAAATCTAATATGTCCTGGCCATTGAATTTCTAACGAATCTGGTACAGAAATAAAAATTTTTCCATTAGGTTTTAAAACTCTTACGGCTTCATTAATAAATTCACGAGTACTACTAACATGTTCAAAAACTTCTGGAAAAATTACAGAATCAAAACTATTGTTATCGAAAGACAATTTAGTACCATCCATAACATAAAATTTGGTATTCTTTTCCGTTTTTTCTTGTTTTGAATATACTTTGCATTGATTTATACCTTCTTTACTAATATCAATACCTGTTATATTAAAGCCTTTTTTTGCTAAATAAATTGAGAGATCACCATTTCCGCAAGCCACTTCTAATATATTTTTTCCTTTAATTGTTAAAGCTGTTATTTCAAAACGATCAATTTCTGTTTGATGTCTGTTATGATTAATCCCCCATTTCCATTGATCAATGTTTAAAACTCTTTTTTTGTCTTCGAAGTGTGTTTTTCTTTTTTTTAAATATTTATTGATAATATTGTTTGTCTCTTTTGTTTTTTGTGTTCTAGCAAAAATCCAATAAAAATTATTTTCCTTTTGAATGTCAATTTTTTGTCCATTTTTATTAAAAAATGTGTATTCGAGTTTAAAGATATTACAAATCTTAATAAAACTATCAACAGTAATTGGGCTTATATGTTCTTCTGTCTGTTTAGTGTCGTTTGGAAAGCAAATAACAAAACCTTTTTTAACAACGCGTAATATTTCAGATAAAGTATTTGTTTGATTACGAAAATGTTCAACAACGTCTCCTAATATAGCTATATCAAAATATTCACTGTTAAATGGAATATTTTCAGCAAAACCGTGAATAAATTTTAAATAAGGTTTATTGGTTATTCCTTTTATTATATTTGGAATAGATAAATCAAGACCTATACCTTTTATACCTTTTTGGTACAATTTTTCCATGTGTCCACCATTGGCACAACCAATATCAATAAAAAATTCATCACTTTTTACTAAATTTAGAAGTCCTTCAAATCGTTCTTTTCTTTCTGTGTTTAAAAAATTTTCTACATCAACATTTTCGTATCTGGTTGAATAAAATTCAAGTAATTCTTCATCATTGGTATTTTTAGAAACTTTTTTAATTACTTTATTTTTTTCTTTACTTGTGATTAATGAATTTTGATTTTTATATTTATCAATTAAATTTTGCATATTATTTTTCTGTATATTTCTCAACTGCTATTGATGGTTCGCCGTCGAATTGGATTTGATGATTGTTAATGTAAATTGCTCGGGTGCAAAAGGATTCAACTTGACCCAAACCATGACTAACAAAAATTATTGTAATATCTTTTGATTTTTTAAATTCTTCCATTTTGGCAAAACATTTGTCTTGGAGGGTAGATAAGTAGTTTTTCATTATATTTTGGCTAAAAATTTATGTAGTGATGACCAGCTGATAATTTCACCGTTTGTCCTGGATTGGTTTTCGCTACCTCCATAAATTATGTTTAATCGAGAATTATTGTCGGTAATTGATTGAATTTGTTTTAATTTACTAAAAGCATCTTCTGGGATAGTTTGGCTAGATTTTATTTCGTATATCTCAGATATTGATCCAGAAATATTTTTAAATAAATCAGCTTCAAGACCTTTTTTGTCTCTCCAGAAATAAATATTTGGCGATTCTCCCCTATTTAGATAATATTTTATATATTCAATTACTATATGGGTTTCAAAAATAGAACCATAAAGTGGATGGGTAATCAATTGGGTGGGATTTTCTATACCCAATAATCTACATACCAATCCGGTATCGGTAAAATATAGTTTCGGTGACTTGATTAATCTTTTGGAAATATTTGAAAAATATGGCTGTAGCAAATAAATTATTCCACTCGTTTCTAGTAGATTAACCCAGGATTTGACCGTATTATGGCTTATTCCTAAATCATTGCTTAATGATGTTAAGTTTATCAGTTGTCCAGTTCTTCCGGCGATAACTCTTAAAAAGGTTTCAAAAGTTTTTAGATTAGTAATTTGGGAGATTAAACTGACATCACGATCAATGTAAGTTTGAATGTAGTTATTTATCCAAATAAGTGGTGATATTTCTTGTTCATAAAGACGAGGATAACCTCCATACCAAATTTGAGTATAAATATCTTTTTTTTGTTTATTGTCGTTTGATAATTCTTCATAAGAAAGAGGATATAAATTGAAAATTGCAATTCTACCAGCTAGTGATTGAGTGATTGATTGCATCATTAAGAAATGTTGCGATCCGGTCAGTATATATTGACCCATTTTTTTATCATTATCTGTTTTAACTTGAAGATAAGAAAATAATTCTGGGACTCTTTGAATTTCGTCTAAAATTATATGATTATCATATTGATTTAGAAAGGCTTTTGGGTCATTTTGAGCATATTGTCTAGTATCTGGTTGTTCTAAATTGACATAAGTATAATTAGGAAATACTTCTTTGGCTAAAGTGGTTTTTCCGGATTGTCTGGGGCCAACAATTCCAATTATTGGGGCGACCTTAGATGTTTTTAAGATTTTTGTTGATAGAATTCGTTTTATCATAATTAAAGATTAAACTAGTTAGGCCAAATTGTCAATCAGACTGCCAATTTGGCCACATTTAGCTTAGGAATTTTGATATTTTTTGATAGCTTCAGAAGGTATACCATCGTATAGAATTTGGTGATTATTGATATAAATACTTCTGCTGCAGAATTTTTCGACTTGACCTAAACCGTGGGAGACAAAAACAATAGTTACCTCTTGAGATTTTTTAAATTCTTCCATTTTGGCAAAGCATTTTTTCTGAAAAGCCTGATCCCCTACCGCTAAAATTTCGTCGACAATTAAAATTTCCGGATTAACATGAACAGCAACAGCAAAAGCAAGTCGCATGTACATACCAGAGGAATAATGTTTGACCGGTTGATTGACGAAATCTTGCAATTCGGCAAAATCAATAATTGATTGGAGATTTTGGTTTATCTGTTTACGGCTAAGCCCAAGTATGGCTCCATTAAGATAAATATTTTCGATACCACTAAGTTCCGGGTGAAAACCAGCACCGAGTTCAATTAAGGGAGAAATTTTACCCTTAACAGTGATTTTGCCTTGATTGGGTGACATGACACCGGCGATGAGCTTTAAAATAGTGGATTTACCGGAACCGTTGGGTCCGATGATGCCAACCGTTTCCCCTTTTTTGATTTCAAAACTAATGTCGTTTAGGACAGTAAAACTTTGACTGGTTTGTTCGCCCTTGAAAAGGGCGGGGATAAATTCTTTAAAGGTTTTTTGAGATAATTTGCTAAAGGACTTTGTAACATGTGAGAATTGGATAACTGGTTCGTTTGGGAAATTAGATTTCATTTTGTTTGACATTTATCGTTTTATTATATAATGGTTCTATCACGATGACCAAGTTAAGCAGCCTAAAGTTTCGACCGAACGCTGATCTTGGTCTTTTTTGTTTTCCCATAATTTAGATATTATCAGCAAAGATTTTTTCGCGGGATTTGAAATAAGCAAAACCGAAAAATAAAGTGATTAAAGAAACGATAAAGCCAATAATAAGACTGGAATATTTGGGAGTACCGCCGCCAAGAACTGTTTGACGATAAGCATTAATAAAAACGGCCATAGGATTGATTTGAAAAAGAAGGCGATATTTGTCGGGAACCATGTCGGCAGAATAAATAACTGGAGTAGCGTACATCCAAAGAAGTAATATCATGGAAAGCAGGTATTGAATATCGCGGTAAAGCAAGTTGGCAGCGGAGAAGAAAAACGAGAGGCCTAAGGTAAAAATTTGTTGAATAATAAAAATAGGGATAACCCAAAGAATGTTCCAGGTTACAGGTAATTGATAAATAATCATATAAATAACCAGGATGGAAATAGCAAAGACAAAGTCGATGACTTTGGCAAAGATGGTAGAAATGACCAATATGGTGCGGGGAAAGTAAATTTTAGTAATAAGACTGCCCGAGCTGACCAATGATGAAGCGGCTGAGGAAAGAGAATTGACAAATAAATTCCATGGCAGTAGGGCAACAAAGAGAAAGATGGAATAAGGAATATTATCGGCGGCGAAGGTGGGGATACGTAAGATGACAGAAAAGGCAAAAGACATCACTAGCATTTGGGCTAGTGGATTTAGAATTACCCAAAAATAGCCAAGAATTGATTGTTTATATCGGGCCTTAACCTCGCGGGCGACCATTTGCCAAAGTAGTTCTCGGCGCTGATAAATAGCGGCGATTTCTTGGAATAGAGAAATCATGGTTTAGTTTAGCACGGAGTGTATAATGAGGTTTATGAATAAAATGACCAAAATCTGCACTGTGGGTGGAGGCACGGCGATGTCGGTGGTTAATCGGGCGTTAATAAAGGAAGGTTTTGGAAATATTTGTTCGATAGTGACAACTTTTGATAGCGGCGGGGATACAGGAAGAATTAGAACGGATGAAAGGGGTGGAGTGTTGGCTTTTTCGGATTATTGGAGGGCTCTGATGTCTTTGTGGTTGGATGGTGATCAAAAAATAATTTGGGAGGAAATGTTAAAGTATCGTGATGGTCGAGGGAGGAATTTTGGAAACATGTTTTTTCAGTTTTTGTCTGAAAAGCAAGGTAATTTAGATGAGGTTGATGAGTTGTTTGCCAGTTTGACCGGGGCGAATTTGAGAGGCCAGATTATTCCGGTGTCTTTGGATTCATCGAATGTTTGTTTGAGAACTGTTTCAGGGAAAGAATATAAAGGGGAAAATTATATAGATGATTTAAGGATGTCGGATGATAAGATTATGGAAATTTGGTTAGATCCGCAGGTGGCGGCGAATAAAAGAGCGATAGAGACTTTGGAGGTGTCAGAGGTAATAATTTTGTGTCCAGGAACAACTTATGGCTCAATATTGCCGAATTTTTTACCAGTAGGAATGGTTGAGACTTATAATCGAAGTAAGGCAAAAAAAGTCTTGATGGTAAATATAATGGCAACAGCTAATGAAATTGGAGAACCAACCCAGCGTGGTTATGTGGAAATTTTTAGAAAATATTTGAAAAACAAATCCCCTTTTGATTTGGTATTGATGGCAGATCTTTCTAAATTAGATGAGAAAATGTTAAAACAATCTTTGTATTTTTATAAGTTAGAGCATGCCAATTTGGTTGAAAAAGTCAGTGATGAAGGAATAAAGACAGTAATGGCAGATGTGGCAATAATTGAAGAAAGAAATATGAGATTAAGGCATGGTGAAGAAAAACTGGGTAAATTCTTTAGAGAACTGGTAATTTAATTAATTGGTGAAGTCAAAAGATAGTTTTGATAGAATTGGATTATGTCGCAGAAGAAATTAAAAGAGATAAGAAGGCTGGAGGGTTTGGGGGTTCGGAAAGAGCCGGAATTTGTTTTTGGGGTGAGGCAAGTTTTAAGGGCTAATTGGAAGTTTTTAACAATTTTGATTTTAGGGATTGTAGTTTTGTATTTTAATTCTTTATGGGGAGCATTTGTATCTGATGATTATGCGACTATTCCTCAAAATCCGCAGGTGACTAGTATCAAAGCGGCCTGGTCGAGTTCTTTTTTTATTAATCTTTTTAAGACTTTAATTGCGGTGGTTTTTGGAAACCAAAACCCAATCCCCTATCATGTGGCTTGTTTGTTGGTTTACTTGTTGGTTTGTGTTTTGGCTTTTGTATTTTTGAGTTTGTTTTATGAAGCTTTGGTGGTTAAGGTGACAATGATAATTTTTGCGGTATTACCGGTTCATGTGGAAGCAGTGTCCTGGATATCGGGGATACCTTATTTGTTAACTTCGGCTTTGGTTCTGGGCGGATTGGTTAATTTAGTGCTTTTTTTGAAAAAGAGAAATAAAAAATATTTATTAACATTATTAGGATTGGCATTGGTGTCTTTGTTTACTGATAGGATTAGAGGGTTTAGTTTAGTATTGTTGTCCGGTTTGGTATTAGTGTCTTTCCCAGAAAAGTTTAAGTTTAAATTTAAAATAAATTTATTAGCGGTATTTTCGGTAGTTTTAGTAGCAACGGGGATTTTGTTAATGATTGGTTGGCCACTAATTAAAAATAGAGTAGAGAATGTTAATTCGGGAGTAAATGCCTCCGATAGTGTATTTTATGATCCGTTTTTTCAGTATCCGACAGCAATTCCTAAGTATTTGCAGTTGATTTTATTTCCGACAGATTTGACTTTGTATCATACTTTGTATGTAGCTCCGGTTTGGCTTAACTGGATAGTACTTTTGGTTTATTTAGCAGCAGTTATTTGGTTTTATTTTAAGGATAAAAAGTATTTTTTTGCTTTGGCGTTTATTTTTGTGGCAGCGGCGCCGTCAATGGCACCGGTGAAAGTAAGTTGGTTGGTGGCAGAGAGATATGTTTTTCTGGGATCTTTGGGGATGTCGTTAGTAATGGGGTTATTGGCAGCGAGATATTGGGAAAAGAGGAAGTATTGGGTGATGGGGATTTTGTCGGCTTTGGTGGCGGCTTATGGAGTGAGAGTATTTCTGAGAAATATTGATTGGCAGACGAACCATAATTTGTGGGTAAATACTTGCCAAGTATCGCCAAATAGCCATAATGCCTGGAATAATATCGGTGATGATTATGACAAATTAAATCAATATGAGAATGCGGTTAAGGGATTTGGAATGTCTTATGCAATAAAGCAGAATTATGCCGACGCTTATCATAATCAGGCAAATATCTTTTATAAAATGGGCAGAGTAGATTTGGCCCGACAACATTATGAACAGACATTGGTTTATAATCCTAATCTTTATCAGACTTATTTTACCTTAATCCAATTGGATTTGATGGAGAAAAAGAAGGATGAATTGTTGAGGCATTTGTCGTTACTGAATCAAGTTAAGCCAAATGATTTACAGGTGGCTTATATAATGGCAACGTCGTATGCCCAAATAGGGATGGTTGATGAGGCTAAGAAAATAGCAGCGATAATTTATGGACAGTTTCCAGAGATTCCGGAAATAAAGAATTTATATGAGTCGTTGGAATCGTTGGCTGCAAGCGGGAGTGCGACTTTGGTTAAGTAGTTATTGTCTAGATGATGAGGTTAAGAGGCCAAAAAGATGGCGAATAAAGTGATTTTGGTAGACGGCTTTTCTGGCTAAGGTGGAAATAAAGTTGATTCGGGTAATAAGGTAGAAGAAGATACCAAAATTTTTACCAAAACGGAATTGGTAGAGGCGTTTTTCGTAGAGGTTAAATCCCTGTTTCATAATCCAAATGCGCTGGTTTTTAGTAAATTCTTTGGTTTCAAAAATAGGATTGATGTCGCGATAAGAAACATTTTTGAGATATTGGTTTTTGGGAATGAGAAAACGAGCGTGTTTAATGGCCCATTGATAAATTTCGGTGCCCGGATAAGGAACCATGTTGTAGAAATTGACGTAGTTACAATCTAGATTTTTGGCGAATTTGAGGGTTTCTAGAGCATCGGAAAAAGTTTCGTCCTGGTGACCAATGATGAAATTAACAGCATGTTTGATTTTAGCTTGATTGGAGTATTTGACGGCGGTTTTGACCTGATCGAGGGTGATGTTTTTTTTGATATGATCGAGAATTTTTTGAGAGCCGGATTCGCAACCGTAAGCGATGAAATAACAGCCGGATTTTTTGAGTTTTTTGAGAAGTTTTAAAGTAATATTGTTAACCCGAATACCATTATAAAGTTGAAATTTTATTTTTAATTTATTTTTTATTATAAGGTCACAGATTTGTTCGGCTCGTTTGATGTCGAGAGTAAAGCAATCATCGTTAATATCAAAATTAGTGAATCCTTTTTGGTACCAATATTTAATTTCTTTAATGACGTTTTGGGGACTTCTGGGACGGAAATTTTGACCCATAGATAATTTGACAGAACAGTAGTTGCAACCATAGGGGCAACCGCGTGAAGTGATTAGGGGAATGATTTTTGATTCGAAACAAGGGTATTTTTGAAGATCAAAACTTTCGTAATCAGGAAAGGGAATATTGTCTAATTGGTGAATTGGCGGGGCGGGCGGATTAATAATAATTTTGTTATTGTGGCGCCAAATTAAATTAGGAACTTGAGACAGATCGGGTTTAGTGGCGGAAAGTTGATTAATTAAAGAAATAAAGGAGATTTCTGATTCGCCATACATGGCAAAATTAACTCGGGTTTCCTTAAGAATATTTTCTTTGACAGCAGAGACATGCGGGCCGCCAACAAGAACAGGAGTTTTAGTTAATGAGAGAGTTTTTTGGATGGTTTGGTAAAGATATTTATAGGCATAACTAAAACCGGTAATACCAATGAGATCCGGGTGAAATTTTTTGATGGTATGTTTGATTTTTTGGGGCCAGTTGTCTTCGAGACTACAGTCGATAATATTAACTTGGTTTTGGTTTTGTTTAAGGACTGAAGTCAAATAGGCAATGCCAACATGAGGGTGGATAGGAATCCCCTTTTCAGTACCAAACATAGATTTGATTTCGGGGATGATAAAAAGAATTTTCATTTGGGTGAATTTTCCGGAGTAATAACCGCTTTTTGAGAGGAGAAAAATTTTTGAATGTAGTATTTTAAACTGGTTTGATAAAGAAGACCATATTTAAAGAATAGTTCCTGGTCGTTAATGAGTCGGTTTTTTTGAATGATTTGTCTTTTTTTAAGAGTTTGGTGAAAATGGGAGATGTTCCATAAAATACCCCGATAAATGTTGACGGCAGATTTAATTTTTCCGGTAAAGACAAGAAAGGTGGCGAGAGAAAACCAGAGGAAAATATGGATGGGTAGGATTTTGATAGCGTATGGCAGTGAAAGATTTTTGATAAGTGTTTGAATATAGTTTTTAGTGCCGTGAAAGCGAACAAGGAAGTTGTTGAAATTGGGATCGACAATATCTTTGGTCGAGGAAAATTTATGGTAGACAATAGATTTGGGGGCGAAGATGTTTTTATAGCCTTTGAGCCAGACGCGCCAGCCCAGGTCGGTTTCTTCCATAAAAATAAAATAATCCGGATCGAACATACCGGCATCAATGAAAGCCTGACGGCGAATAAACATGCCGGCGGATTTGGCGGCTAAGATTAAATTAGTTTGATCATATTGATGTTTGTCAGTTTCTCCATAAACGGCGATGGGTTTTAAAAATCCTAAGCTGCCTAAATATTCACCAACATAGTCGATTTTTTTGGGTTGTTCTGCAAGGAGAAGTTTTGATTGAATAGCGCCTATTTTTGGGTCTGAATTAAAAATTTGAATAACTTGACTAATCCAATCATTTTTGACCCGGGTATCGTTGTCGAGAAAAGCAATAATATCTCCGGTTGATTTTTTAAAGGCTAAATTTCGGGCTAAGGCTGGCCCGAGATTCTTTTGGAGATCAAGGATTTTGATTTTTTTTAAGTTTTTAGCAAAATCAGTTTTTGTTTGAGAGATACTGTTATCCTGTGAGCCATTGTCGGCGATGATAATTTCAAAATTAGAATAATTATTTTTTAGAACGGAGGTAAGACAACTTTTTAAAAGACTGTAGCCGTTGTAGTTGACGATGATAATAGAGACTAAGGGTTTCATTTGATTTTCTTTTTGTATGGGGCGCGGGCGGAAGAGCCGCGAATGAGAACGGAAAGACCTTCGGTGAAATCGGTTTTAAGACGGTCGAATGAAGTTAAATCTTTTTTAACTCTACTTAAGATATATTTGGGGCGAAGATAAAATTTTCTAAAAATTCTTTTTCTTTGAAGGTAAAGCCAGTCTTTGTCTAAAGTTTTGGGAATGTAAACAGGATAGATGCCGGAGTAGCCTTGGCCGAGTTTGCCCAGAGCAAATTTGTCAATAAATTTATTAGAGATAATTTTATCTTTGATGGCATATTGCCAAAGTTTAGAACCCGGGAAAGGGGTGGCAATGGAAACGCCAATAATTTGAAAATCGTTTTTGAGGACAAATTTAATGGTTTGTTGAACATTTGCTGGTTTTTCGGTGGGATGACCGAACATAAAGAAACCATTGGCTTCGATATGGTATTTATTGCAGAGCTTGATGGTGTCGATAATCTGTTGATTGGAAAAATGCTTAAGAACAATATTGTTTCTAATTTTTTCATCACCTGATTCAATACCAAAAGTAAGACTGTAACATCCGGCTTGACTCATGAGTTTTAACATAGGCTCATCAACTAAATCAACTCGGGTATACCCAGCCCAGCGATATTTACGTGGTTGGTCAAGAAGTAAGTGACAGAATTGAAAAATAAAGTCTTTGTTAATAGTTAAAGAATCGTCTTGGAAGAGATAATCACCACCACATTGGTGGTGTAAGGAGTTCATTTCGTCGACAACGTCTTTGGCGGAGCGACAACGAACCAGATTACTAATGCAAGGCCGGCTGCAGTAGTAGCAGTTGAAGGGACAGCCGCGGGTGGCCATAAGTGAAGCAGTTTTGTGATAATGGTTTATATTTAAAAGGTGTCTGGCCGGCCAGGGAATTAGATCAAGATTAGTGGGTGTTTTACCATGGATGATTTTAGGAATTTTTTGTTTATTTAAAATTTTCTTGTAGGTTTCGATAAAGGTATATTCCCCTTCTCCGGTGATGCCGTAGTCAAAATATTTGATACGATTGATGAATTTGGGATCGGCGCTGATATGAGGTCCGCCCAGACAAATTTTAATTTTTTTGTTGTTTTTTTTGATTTGTTTGGCCAGAGTGACAGCACCTTGTAGGAGAGGTGTCATAGCAGAAATACCCACAATTATGGGTTTTTCTTTTTTGATGATTTTTAAGGTTTCTTTAAGGCTTTGTTTTTCGGCACCACTGTCAATGACTTTAACGGAAATATTGGCTTTTTCTAACATGGCGGCCAAGTAAAGAATACCCAGTGGCGGGTAGCTGACATCTAAAACTTCAGGGTGTCCGTGTTGATAGTAAACTGGTGGGTAAATGAGAATTACTGATGTCATTAATCAAATTTAATATCTAAGGCGCAACAGCGGAAGCAGGCAGGGATAGTTTTATTTTTAATTAAAATTTTTCTAAATTTATTGACTGATTGGCGGTGCCAAATTTTTTTGAGGCTTTGTCGGTGAATATTACCGGCAATAAATCCGTGGCAAATTTCTACGTCACCATTGCCTCTGAGAAATATTTGACGGAAAGGAGAATCACAAAAAGAATTTTGGCTTGGTTTTTGGCCGGAATAGTATTTGTCTATATCGATATGATTGAAAGATATAATGAATTTTGAGTTTTTTAGGTGTTTGATTTGGTCTAATTTTTGTTTAAGGAGTTGTCTTTGGTCGGAGGTGAAATATTCCTTTTGATGACCGGTGTATTGCCCCCAAACATCGTTACCGGTGTGGTGGTTTTTAAAAAATTTATTTTGGTTTGATTTAATTTCTTGGTAATAGTAAAAGAAATGACTGATAGACCAGTGGTCAATAGGAATGTTTTGCAAGACTGAATAAATCTGATCGAAATTGTGGAGGTTGGTTTGGTTAATGACGGTAGCGATGCGAATGTTGGGAAAAATTTGATTGCCTCGAAGTTGGCAAAATTTTTTAAGACCGCGGATGATTTGGTTAAATGATCCAGACACTTGTCCTCGTTGAAATTGAGTGGCTTCGTCGGGACCATCGAGGGAGACGGCCAGAAAATCCAATCCGGAATTGACCAGTTGTGGGGCATATTTTTCTAGAAGTAATCCGTTGGTAACCAAGCCAGTGGGAATATGTTTTTGGTGGAGATATTTGATAATGGGAATGATTTGGGGGTGAAGTAGCGGTTCGCCTCCAGAAAGTTGAAAGGAAGCGCCGGAGGAACTGACTTCGTCGGCAATTTTTTTGATGGTTTCCAGCGAAAGCATTTGCAGATGTTGTTGTTGACGAGAGTTAGCGACGTGACACATAGGACAGCGGAAGTTACAGTCTTCAGTAATAAAACAATTAATAATTCTGGGGTATTTGGGCGGACGATTTTTAAGGAAAATAGGGTCAAAAATGGTATTTATAGCAACTTTTGGGTATTTGATGGCTAAGTTGATTTTTTTATTGATAGTAGTTTTAATCATGTGTAAGTTTGAATGATTTTTTGAGCATTTTTGGGTGAATAATGAGATAGGGCGAACGGCCGGCAGTTTTTTTGGTATCTGGCTAAAATATTTGGGTTTTGGTAAAGGTGGTTAATGGTTGAATAAATGTTTTTAACGGTAGGGTTGATAGTAATACCTACTTTAGTAGTATACATTTCTGAGGCGGACCCCAATCGGGTGCAAATTATGGGTGTGCCGCACATGAGAGATTCCATAATTACCAGAGGTTGGGCCTCTGGAGTGATAGAGGGTAATATAGTGAGACTGGCCTGGTGGTAGTGAGGAATAATGTCTATTGGTTTCATTTTTCCCAAGAGATGAAAATTTTTTTGATTTTTGGAGAGAGAAGATAATTTTTGGTAGTCCGGGCCGTTACCGATAAGGTTAAATTCTATTTGGGGAAGTTTTTGAGCAGCTTTAAGTAAATTGAAAACTCCTTTCATTTTGATAATCCGGCCAACAAAAAGAATTTGAAAGTTATGTGTTTTTGAAGTTTTGGCAGAATAAATTTTGGGGTCAAGCCAGTGCCGGTATATAAGCATTTGATGAGGGTTAAGTCCGATTTGGGTTAGTTGTCTGGTAGAAGTTTGGCTGACGGTAAGAATTTGGTTAAATTTTGAGAATGTCTGACGGAGGATTTTAGTGGATAATTTTTTGGGGTCAAGATCAGGATAAATGTAGTGAGTGCTGATAACTATATTTTTGGTTTTGAAAAAGATTTGACAAAAACTAACGATAAAACCGGCAGCAAAACCGTGGGCATGAATAGTGTCAATTTTGGTGTAGTTTTTGGCTAGGTAGATAAATGTATGAAGAAGCAGCCCAGGAGTAATATATAAAAATTGAAGCAGAGGGTATGGGGTGGTTCTGTCAAAGATTTTTTGGCCAAACCACCAGTATCGGTGAATAGTTAGGTTTTTAGCTTTTTCCAGTTTTAAATAATCTTTGACTTGAGTGGTGATAGGTTTATAAGTTAAAACTGTAGTTTGGTAATTGTGCCGGGAAAGATATTGAGTCAATAGATCAAGATGGGTTTCAACTCCACCAATATTTGGTCTAAAGAATGGACAAATAATTAGAATATGTTCGGTTTTCATAGTTAGAAGGACCACCAGAAAGTTCTGAGTTTACAATTTTGACAAAGTTTTAATTTTTGAGTTTGTAAATTTAGATGAGATTGACGAATGTTTTGGTATTTTTTATTTTGCCAAATATGGGTAAGACTTTGTTGATTAAGATTGCCAAGGATGACTTGACCGTCGATATCCTGGCAACAGAGAGAAACGGTGCCGTCCCAATTAATAAGCATTTCAGTAAAAGGCAAGCGACAGGGGGTGTGACTGAATTCGACATAGTTTTGAAACGACATGCCGGTATTGAGTTTTTTTTGGTTAGCCCAGTCGTGAATTTGGGAAATACAGACGTGGTCAACTTGTTTGGACCATTTTTGGATGAATTTGGAAGTTTCTTGATGATTAAGATCGAATTTGAGAAAGTCCAGAATAATTTTTGGTTTGTCTGATTTTAACTTTTTTTTGAGTTTGATTAAGTATTTGAGATTTTTGATAACTTTTTGATATGGAAGGCCAATACGGATTTTTTGGTAGGTTGTTTGAGTGGCGGCATCGAGACTGATATAAAGTTCATCTAAACCTGAACTAATTATTTTTTGGGATAAAGATTGGGTTAGAAGACTACCGTTAGTGTTGGTAGAAATCCTGGAGATATGATGTTTTTTGGCGTATTTTACTTTCCAAATAAAATCTTTGTCGATGAGGGGTTCGCCGAAATTATGAAGATTAATATAAATAATATTGAGTTTTTCGGCCTGATTGATAATTTTTTGGTAAAGTTGGCGGTTCATAGTCCCCTTTTGGCGTTTCATATTGGGATAAGGACACATAAAACATTGTCCGTTGCAAAAGTTGGTGTTTTCAATTCTTAAACTAAAGGGAATTTTTTGATACTGTCTAATGACGGATTTGATTTTTTTTTGAAGTAGGAGTTGGTAGAGTCGATTGTGATGTAAAAATGGTTGGTTCAAAATTAGATTGGCGACATTTTTTAGGCTTTGGTGATAAAGGATAGTATTAATGAGATGTGGTTTTGCCATATTAGATTGATTTTAACCCAGATAGTTGACTATATGGCTATTTTACTAAATAATAGGTCTAGTTTTGAGGTATGAGTTTAAGAAAGAAAAAGAAATTTAAGGTTTTGCTGGTTTATCCAAATCCGCCGATGTTGGGTGTGGTTCCGGGAAATATGGCGTTACTGGCTGCCTGTTTAAAAAAAGCCGGTTTTGAGGTGAAGTTGTTTGACATGTCAATTTACAGGACAGTTAAAAAAACACAGGACGATTTGAGGGCTGATTTGAATCAGGTGAAGAGGACAAATGTTGATGATTTTATTAATTGGAAAGAGGTGGATGTTTATGAGGATTTTAGAAAGGTAGTAGAAAAGTACAAACCTGGTTTAATAGGGATAACAGTGGTAGACGATACTTTGTCAATGGCAATAAAATTGTTGGAAAAAATTAAAGACAAAAAGATACCTAAGATGGTTGGTGGTGTCGGAGCAACTTTTAATTATGAAAAAATATTAAGGCATGGTATGGTTGATATGGTTTGTAGAGGTGAAGGTGAAAGGGCTTTGGTGGAGTTGAGTAAGAAGTTAAGTCAGGGTAAGGATTGGAAAAGAATAAAGAATCTTTGTTTTGTTGGTGATAAGGGTGAAATTGTCAAAAATCCGTTGAGGAAGTTGGTGGATATAAATAAATTGCCGTTTTATGATTTTTCGATTTTTGATAAGACGAGGTTCTACCGACCATTTCATGGTCAAGTGGTTAGAATGGCAATGGTAGACACAGACAGAGGTTGTCCTTATTCGTGCACATATTGTGCAGCGCCCAGTTTGAGGAAAATTTATAGCGAGGCTGGAGTGGGTAAATATTTCCGGGTAAAAAGCGTGGATAAGGTAATGTCGGAAGTTAAGCATTTGGTTAAAAAATATAAGATTAATTTTATATGGTTTAGTTCAGAGACTTTTTTTGCCAGAGATAATAAAGAGCTGGAGGAATTTGCTAAGAGGTATAAAAAAGAAGTTGGATTGCCATTTTGGTGTCAAACGAGATTAGATACTTTTACGGATTTTAGGACGAAATTGTTGGCAGAAATGGGTTGTAAAGCGGTTTCGGTGGGTTTGGAACATGGAAGTGAAAAGTTCAGACGGGAAATTCTAAAGAAGTTTATTTCGAATCAGAGTATTTTAACTTCGTTTAAAATGCTTCATAAATATAATATTCCAGCGACAGTGAATAATATTGTCGGTTTTCCTGATGAAACCAGAGATTTAGTATTTGAGACAGTTAAGACCAATAGGATGATGGATAAGTATGTAGTTTCAGGGAGTACTTTGAATACTTTTATTTTTACTCCGTATTCGGGAACGCCACTAAGGGATGAGTGTGTAAAGAAAGGTTACATTGATGAAAAGTCGGAGGATAATACTAATATGTATGCCGTATCGGTAGTAAAGATGTCAAGTATGTCTAAGGAGGAGATTGAGGGTTTACAAAAAACAATGCCTTTTTATATAAAATTACCCAAAAAATATTTTCCGATGATTAAATTGGCTGAAGGAACTGATGATAAGGCTAAGGAAATGTTTAAGGAGATGAGTGAAATTTTGGTTAGTTTGAATAAATAAGTTAGTGATATACTTGGGCATATATGCTGAAACCGAGGATAGAAATTGTCTTGGATGAAGTAAGTAAAGTTTTAGCAGAGGTGAGTGAGGATGAGGTGGGTTTTTTGGTTGAGGAACTAATTAAAAGTAAGAAAATTGTGGTTATTGGAGCCGGAAGAGTGGGTTTGGCAGCAAAAGCTTTTGCCATGAGATTGATGCATTTAGGTAAAGAGGCTTATACACTAAATGATTGCAATTTACCGTCGATTGGGCCAAATGATTTTTTGTTGGTTTGTTCCGGTTCAGGGGAAACACAGACAATTTATGATTTGGTGTCGATAGCCAAGTCAAGAGGAGTGAAAATAGGGTTAATAACCGGAAATAAAGATTCGAGAATGGGTAAAATATCAGATTTGATAGTCCAGATTAAGGCACCATCTAAATTGTCTGACGGATTGGGGGTCAATTCGATTCAGCCAATGACGACATTGAACGAGCAATGTTTGTGGTTATTTTTTGATGCCTTAGTTTTAGAATTAATGGAAAGAATGCAGGTTAGTAATGAACAAATGAAATTAAGACATTCGATTTTGGAATAATATGACAAAAACTTCGGCATCGATTATCTGTAGTGATTTTTTGGATTTAAAAAAAGATATTGAATTGCTGGAGAAAGGCGGGATAGATTTAATTCATATTGATATAATGGACGGTCACTTTGTGCCAAGATTGGGGATTTTCCCTGAAATAATAACATCGATAAAATCTATAACGGATGTTCCGTTAGATGTTCATTTGATGGTGGAGAGACCGTTGGATTGGTTGCCAATTTTATTTAAAATTAGGCCGGAATATATTTCGGTACATACCGAATCTACAAAACATCTGGACTATGTGATCAGGACGATTAAGGAGAACAAGATAAAAGCCGGGGTGGTGATAAATCCGGCGACATCAATTAGGGTTATAGATTATCTGGTCGATGATTTGGATATGGTGGCCTTAATGGCAATAAATCCTGGAATTGTGGGTCATAAATTGATTCCATTGATGATGGAAAAAATTAAAAGATTAGCTAAATACAGAGAAAAACATAAAGGTCATTTTTTGATTGAGGTTGATGGCGGGGTAACTTTTGAAAGTGGTCTAAAAATGGTGGAGGCCGGAGCTGATATTTTGGTTTGTGGTTCCTCAACGATTTTTCATCAGGACAAACCGTTAGATATTAAGATTAAGGAACTTAAAAAGGTTTTAGAAAAATGAGTGATTATAAAGTTTTAATAACTACAGCAGGAGTTGGTTTAAGGTTGGGTGAAGCAACTAAATATACTAATAAATGTTTGATGAGGGTGGGTGATAAACCGGTATTGTCTCATATTATAGAAGCTTATCCGGAAAATGTAGAAATGGTGATTTCGGTGGGTTATTTTGCTGATCATGTAAAAGAATTTGTAAAATTAGCTTATCCAAAAAGAAAAATAGAATTTGTGGATGTAAGTAATTATGAGGGTGAAGGTAGCAGTATGGGGTATTCGATGTTGTTGGCCAAAGATAAATTACAGTGTCCGTTTGTAATCCATACCGGAGATACCATTATCAGGGATAATATCCCTGAGCCGAGTTGTAATTGGCATGGCGGAGCTAAGGGAGAAGAAAATTCTGTTTATAAAACTTTTACGGTGATGGGTGATGAAGTGAAGAAGTTACATGATCGGGGTAGTTTGGAAGCTGATTTTTTGGATATAGGAATTAGCGGAATAAGTGATTATGGTGATTTTTGGAAGGTGTTGGAAAGGCTTTATAAGAGAAATTCTAAAAATGAGGATTTGTGTGAATGTGATGTTTTAAGCGAAATGATTGATAATGGTTCTATTGTTAAAGTAAAAGAGTTTTTTGAATGGTTTGATACTGGCAGGGTGGTTTGTTTGAATAAGGTCAGAAAGGCAATTCCAGCGACAATAGAGGTGTTAGATAAAGATGAAGAGTCTATTTTTATCTTTGATAAATTTGTAATTAAATTTTTTAGTGATGAAGATTTTCTTAAAAGAAGAGTGGCAAGAGCAAAGGTTTTAAAAGGTTTAGTGCCAAAGATTGAAGGTTATGGTAAGAATTTTTATCGGTATAAATATGTAGAAGGTGAAGTTTTGTCAAAATTAATTGATGAGGGTAGCTTTGATGATTTTTTAGATTGGTCGAGGAGATTTTTGTGGAAAAAGGACAATGAGACATCAAAAGTTAAATTTAATGAGATATGTAATGATTTTTATTTAGTAAGGACTAGGCAGAGATTGATTAAATTTCGACAAATGACGGCGATTGAAGATGGTGTGGATGAAATAAATGGCATAAAAACTCCACCGATAGAAGAGATGCTTAAAATGATTGATAGAAATTGGTTGTGTGATGGTGAACAAATGGCTTTTCACGGTGATTTTATTTTAGATAATATTGTAAAGACTAAAAAAGGTTATTGTTTGTTGGATTGGCGTCAAGATTTTGGAGGGTTACTTAAATCGGGTGATATGTATTATGATTTGGCAAAACTAAATCATAATTTGACCATTAATCATGAAATAATTCTTAAGGAATTATTTGTATTAGAGAGAAATAATAATAAAATTAGTTGTGATATTTTAAGAAAGGAAAAATTGGTTCAGTGCCAGAGACGGTTTGAGGAGTTTTTAAGAGATAATGGGTTTGATATAAAGAAAGTTAGAATATTAACAGCGATTGTATGGTTAAATATGTGTCCACTTCATACTTATTCTTTTAATGTATTTCTTTATTATTTTGGGAAACTGAATTTATGGAAGGCGATAAATCAGGATTAATTTTGAGAGGGTGGAAGCCGGAATGTTTGGTTTTAGATGTTGATGGGGTATTTACTGATGGAAAATTTATGTATACCAAAGATGGTAAAGTGATGAAAACTTTTGGTCCAGAAGATAATGATGCTTTGTCGCTTTTGAAAGATAAGTTGTATATATGCGCTATCACCGGAGATAAAAATGGTTTTGAGATTACTAGAAAAAGATTTGAGGATATGAAAGTTCCATTGGATTTAGTGAGTACTTTTCAAAGGGTTGAGTGGATTAAGGAAAAATTTGATTTGAAAAAGACAATTTATATGGGTGATGGAATTTTTGATCCGTTGGTTTTTAAGGAAGTAGGTTATAGTATTGCTCCGGCCAATGCTTTTTATAAGACTAAGTTTTGGGCAGATTTTGTGACAAATGCCAAGGGAGGTGAGGGAGCAGTAGCGGAGGCATGTTGCCATATTTTGGAAAAATTTTTTGAACCGTTTGATCTTTTTAGCTACGATTTTGGGGCCGGGTCCGGGGCGTGGAAGAAGGGTTAAAATGTTTTTGGGTAAAATCGAGACTAACGGGGTTGCCGGTGTCAAACCAGTGGGGAAATTCTATAGTTTTAAATTTGCTGCCATGGCTTAACATTATTTGGATAACAGCACAGTCGTTTAAGGATGAATCTTGGGGGCTTTTCTGATAAAGATTGTCAAGTATTTGCCAGAAAGAGGAATAATCGTGAATTCCGACTAAACCAATGTGAAAAAGATTCCATTCGGTGGCGCCTTTGCGGTTCATGGTTTGGAGATAGCCATTAGAATCAGAAATAAAGGAACTGAGAAAATTGGTGTTAAAAATTTCCGGGTTAAGTCCTTTAGAGCCACCAACCCAATTGAATTTTAATGGTGATGGGATGGATGCTGTAACTAGGGTGTCGTTACAGTGAAATATAAAAGGAGATTGAAGTTGAGATTTAGCTTGAAGCATGGAATAACCTAAACTGCTCCCCTCTCCTTGGTATTTGTCGATATTAACAAAGGTTAGTTTCCGGTTGGGAAATTGTTTGATTAAATAGTCTTTGACTTTGTTACCGAAATAACCCAGAGTAAAAACTAATTCAATCTGGGACGGATAGGAATTGACAATATAGTTGATGATGGGTTGGTTTTGAAGAAGAACTAATGATTTATTGGTGTTTTGGGTTAGTTCACCCAGTCTGGATCCAGTTCCGGAAGTAGTGATTAGGACTTTATAGTCTGTCATAGCTTTTGTGCTAATATACCACAATGAGGTTGTGTCTTTATAATCCACAAGCAGTTCAGAGTGTTTTTGGGAAA
>CAYOPC010000003.1:24150-26816 GCA_964405765.1 uncultured Gammaproteobacteria bacterium
TTTTAATAAAATTAATCCTTTTAAACAGAAAATTATTTTTAGATTAAATCAACTTGATCCCAAAAATGATGTTTTGTTGGCTTGCGGAGCTTTGACTAATATTTTTTATGATGATAAGGAAAGGTTTAAAAAAAGTTATTTTTATAAATTTAAGGGTAAAAAAATAGTTCATTTAAGTCATTATTTTTTGGGCACAAAAAGGATAGCAGACAATTTGAATTTAGCTAAACCGGATTTGTATGTGGCTGAATCTGATTTATCAAAGAATGCTTATTTTAGGAATTTTTTTAATTATAGAAAATCGGTTTATATTTTGCCTTTTATTTTGAGGGATAGATATGTATCTAGGGTGGAGTTTAGAAGAAGAAAGTCTAAATGTTTAGCTTTGGGAAATTTAGTTGTTTTTGACAATTCAGAAGTTTTTAGTGATTTTTGTGATTTTTTTGGAAACAAGACATTACAACCAATGAGAGAGGAGATTTATGAACATAAAAATAAAGTTAAGAAATACATAGACAGCTATATTAGTTTTAGTAAATCAACATTAAAATTGTCTATGTTTAGAAAAGTTTTGAATTTGATCAGAGGTAAGTATAATAAGGTTAAATATTTCCAGTTTGATATTGTGGCTAAATATAATGAATATAAAATGTTTGTTTCGCCGGAAGAGAGGGTGGGAGTTCCGTCGGTCAATTTTGTGGAGGGTATGGCTTGTGGCTGTGCTTATTTGGGGATTAAAAGTCATATTTATGATGATTTAGGATTGATAGACGGAGAGAACTATATATCTTATGATGGAACTCTGGAGGATTTAATAAAGAAGGTTAATTTTTATAAAAAGAGACCAGAAGAATTGGAAAGGATTGCTAAAAATGGTTATGAATATGTGATAAATGAATTTTCAAAAAAGAGGGTAATAAATAATTTCTTGAATCGTATTAAAGAACTTTTTTAGGTGAAGGATTATTGTTTCCAATTTTGACGATTAGTGGGCTTAAGAATGCCTAACTGTCTTTTGACAGTATTGAGGGAATATAAATAAAGGGTAATAAGGCAAGCCAATGGGTGGAAAAGCCAGGCAGAGTCTGGTTGGTTAATAAATCCCCTTAAGGAGTCGATTAGAGAAGGGATTATAAGTATAGAATATAGGGTAAATTTCAGCTGATTGGTTAAAGCTGATTTTTCCCATGGGTATTGGCGGATGTTCTTGTAAGTGTAGTAATCGACGAGGCGGCGGTTTTGCTTACGGATGAATTTTTTGATGGATGATTCGCAATAGGTATGGATAATCCCAATTTTAACTTTGGCAAAAAATATTGGTTCTTGGGTTTGTTGAAGGACTTGAGAGATAATGTCGATGTCAAATAAATAGTCTGATTTGAGGTTTTGTCTTAAAAAACCGGTTTTAAAAATGGTTCCATTAGCTCCGATAGTGGGTATGGTATGGTTTGGTTTAAGTTTGATTAAAATATATTTGTGTTTATCAATTTGTTCTATTTTTAGGTTAGTCCACTTATTATTGATATAGTTTTGTCGATCGTAAACACCGGTAATAAAGGTATAAGGATCGTTAGCTCCAATGAGAGCTGAATATCTTTCGATAATTCCTGATTTTTGGCGGTAAGTAAATTTAATTGGTTCTGATCCAATAATATTTTGGTTTTGTTTAAAAGGGTAAAGCATTTTTTGGAGCCAGTTTTTGGTGGGTAATATATTATCAGAATCAATTAGACAGATGAATTTGCCTTGAGCGTATTTGATACCAACAGCTTTACCAGCTTCAGCGGTTTTTAGGGGATTTTGGAGGATAATTGAGTGGTATTTTTTGGCAATTTTAGTGGTTTTGTCGGTTGATCCGCCGTCTATGATAAGAATTTCATATTGGTGACGAGGAAAATTTTGTTTGACTATGGATTTGAGACATTTTTCTAAAACGTTTTGGGCGTTTAGGGTAGGGATAATGAAAGAAATTTTGATCATGAAAAATCTTTTAGCTTTTGGAGATATTTAAAAGCATAATAACCTAAGTGTTTTATATCGGAGAATGATCTAATAGAAATAATTTTTTTAATTAAAAATTTAGGGGTGAGAATACCTTTGAATAAATTTTGGACCAATTCAATTTGTTGTTTGGGTTTGATAGCTGACTTGATAACCGGTTGGCGCATATCGTATTTGTCCCAATCTTGGGTTAGAAGAAGATTATTTTTTTGGCAATATTTGAATAGTGGAGTACCAGGATAGGGAATTAGAATAGTGGCTTGGAGACTATCGGCTAAGTTCTCTTGAAAAATTTTTCTGGCTAGGTTTAGAGTATTTTGGGCGTCTGCCAGGGTTTCGTTGGGGAAACCGATAATAACAGTAATGTGTGGTTCAAGCCCGGTTTTTTTGGCCATTAATAGAGTTTCTATAACATGGTTGGTTTTTTCATTTTTGTTGATGAAATCAAGGGTTTTTTGGTTGGCTGATTCAAGGCCGTAAAGGATAAAACGAAATCCGGCCTGTTTCATAAGATAGTATTCTTTTTGAGTCAAAGCGCCGAAACGCATATTACAGCCAAAAGTGACTTTTTTGTTTAATCCCCTTTTAATAATTTCCTGACAAAAATCATTGAGCCATTTACCTGTTGGCAGAGTGCCGGAATCGTCAAAAATTTCTTTGACACC
>CAYOPC010000003.1:26916-41296 GCA_964405765.1 uncultured Gammaproteobacteria bacterium
TTTGATGAAAGTTGAAAGATTTTGTTTTGGGGTGGTTTGCCGGAGTTAATAAGTTTGATAAGTTTGTCGAGTAAAAAATCGTAATCTCCGCCGACAAGAACATAATCAACAGGAGATTTTTTAATGGATTCTTTGGGTAAAGCGGTGACATGATCCCCCATTAAGACGATTTTTAATTTCCAATTTTTAATTTTTAAACTTTCTTTTTTGAGTTGTTTGATAATCTGCCAGTGTTTTTTGACGACCGGGGTTTTAGTTTCAATGGCGATAAGGTCTGGTTGATTTTGTTTAAGGCGGTTTAGCCATTGAGGAAAGGTTAGGTTTTGAGCAATAGCGTCATCCCAAAAAACTTTAATACCTCTTGATTGGAGCAAGGTAGCAGCGTAAGCAGGGATAATGGGATAAATGACGTTACCGGTATTTGTCCATTGGAATTGGCGGTTTTGAGAAAGAAAAGCAATACCCTTGGAAGATTCAAGTGGCGGATAGGAAATGGCGATACTTTTAACCGCCGATGTAGTGACCGTTTTTAGAGTTGACCGGATGGGCTTTAAATTTGACTTCTTTTTTGAGTAGGCCATGTAGGAATAGTATACCGTAATAAAAGTGGGTTATAGGAATGGTAAGGGCGGAAATAATAGAAAGCTTGATATTTTTGGTTTTGAAAATGAAATTAATTAGAGTTATCAGTAATATTGATAGATATAGATATAATGGAAAATATAATAATTTATCGTTAATAGTTAAGTAGTTAGCAGCTAATAGTAATAAATAAAATAGGAAAAAAGATGGCAAAAAATAACCGATTCTGAGACTAGTTTGGGGAAATTTTTTGGCAAAAAACCCGCGCTGAATGGCGTATCGGGTAATCTGTTGAAGGTGGGGAATAATAACTGAACGGCGGTGATGGAAGACGGTTATTGACGGATGATAGTAAATTTTTAGGTTTAATTTTTTAGTAAGGTTGAGACAGAGAACAGTATCTTCGCCCGGCCAATAATGCTTGTCGAAACTACCGGCTTTAAAAAAAATGTCTTTTTTGACAATCAAGTTGACACTGGGGTAATCGTCGACAAAACGGGGGGATTTTTTACTATTTCGATAAACTCCGGCACCACCGCTACCTAGCCAGCTGGACCAGACCAGTCCTGAGGCTTGTTTGTAAATATCGTCTTTGGGCGGAGTTAAACAAGGGCCACAAAAGGCAGCAAATTCGGGGAATTTTTGGATTAATTTTTGGGAATTTTTAAAATAGTTTTTTGAAGGAAAGGAGTCGTCATCAAAAAAAACCAAATATTCCCCTTTAGCTTTTTTGGCACCTAGATTTCTTTTTTGTGAAGGGTTAGCGGAACCGGAAATTTTATCAGTAATAATAAGGATTTCGAAATTTTTAACGGTTTGTTTTTTGAGATAAGCGAGGGTCTCTTTGAGGTATGAGTTCGTTTGTCTAACAGGGATAATGACGGAAAATAAGGTTTTTTTCATAGTCCAGTATTGATTCTCATTTCTAAATCAGGATCATAAATCCATTTTCTTTTGTTTTTATCATCATAATAATGAAGAATTCGTAGACGATAAAAGACAGCTAAAGCATCGGTGAGGCACTGGCGGATGACTTTTATGCCAGTGGCGTGGGTAAGACTGTCGAAGCCATAGTTTAATTTAATCGGAGATTCATATATTTTATTAAATCCTAATCTGTTGGACACAGAAAGAATTTCTAAATCGAAGGCGTAGGTTTTAATGAGCAGTCGAGGCAGGACTTTAATTAAAACTTGGCGGCGGAAAATTTTAAGACCAGCCTGAGTATCGTAGACATTAATACCCAATAGAAATCTGGCGATTAGGTGGCCGCCAAAACTGATTATTTTCCGGTCTAGTGGATAGTCGACTTGTGAGGCAGGATGTCTTTTGGAACCAACGATAATGTCGGCGTTGTACCATTCCATGTGCTCCAGAATCATAGAAATGCCGTTAGGATCAATTTCCATGCCGGCATCAATGAAAGCAACATAGTCGCCTTTAGTTTGGGCCATGCCAAAGCGAACAGCGTAACCTTTGCCATGGTTTAGTTTGTAGCCAATAACTTTGAGATTTTTAGATTTAATTTTTTTGGCGTTTTGATATGAATGATCAATAGTAGTACCGTCGATTACCGCGATTATTTCATAGTCATAACGAATTTGATCTAGAACCTGAAGGATATTTTCCAGATCTTTTTGAATAGTCTTTTCTTGTTTGTAGACGGGAACGATGACTGAAAGAAAATGGTTATTATTTTTCATGGCCAATTAAACTTTGGTAGACAAGTAAAGTTTGTTTGGCAGTTAAGTTCCATTTAAAAAATTTTGATCTTTGAAGGCCACATTTTTGATATTTCTGGCGGAGGCTAGGTTTGAGCCAAAGCTTTTTAAGAGCGGCAGAAATATCAGAAACAGAACGGGGGTTAAATGAAATACCGCAATCGTTCATAATTTCTGGTAGACAGGTATCGCGACTAAAGGCAACCGGACAACCTGATTGCATAGATTCGACCAGAGGTAAACCAAAACCTTCAGCATATGACGGCTGACAATAGATGGTGGCTAAGTTATAGATTAAAGGTAAATCTTCGTCTGGGACAAACCCAGTGAGAATTAGGGAATTAGTTTTTTGGCTATTTAGTTTTTTGGCTTTTGATTGGAGCCAAAGAAGGTCTTTAGTCCAGGGATGGTCGGGAACATCTTTTTTGGTGGCAGCAGAGCCGACAATAACCAAAGGGTATTTGTTTTTGAGACAGGCTTTGACCAGATTGGGAATATTTTTATTCCAATTAATATCACCAATAAATAGGATAAATTTTTCTGGTAATAAATATTTGTTTTTTATTTCTTTAATTTTTTGGATGTCTTTGATTAATTTAAAATTTGGGCCAGCAGCTTCATAAATAGGTGTAATTTTTTCGGCGGGTACTTTTATAATTTTCTGGATAATGGTTTTTGAATATTGGGAGACGGTAATGATATGAGAGGCTTTTTTGAGGTGTTGTTTCTGAAGAAACCATTTTAGTTCACCTTTGATACCGACAGGAAAATGAGACTTGAATTGGCGAGGGATAAGGTCGTGAACAGTGACTACTGTAGGGATATTTTTGGTGATGGGTAGGGTTAGCTTGAATGGATCGAAATAAGGATAGTGAATTAGATCATAATTTCTAATGTCTAATGTCGAATTTCTAATCAGTTCAATATGCCAATTGTTATATTTGGAATTGTTAGTGATTTCTTTTTGGAGGGAATCGATTAGGTTTTGGGTGTAATAACCAACTCCCCTAGTGGAGTTGCCATCAGTGGTAGGTGATATGTCGATAGCGATTTTGATTTTTTGACTCATTTTTTGTCCCAATCTTGGGATAAATTTATATTACGTTTGGTTTTAGTTAATTCATAATATTTGGTGTAAGCAATGGGAAACCGGAGGGCGGAGAAAAAAGAAAAAACGAAACCAGGGAAACCATCAACATAACCGCGGTGACGGAAGAAAGTTTTAAGAAACCAGTAAATAGGTTTATAAAGATAAAAGTTTATAAAGTTTAGGGAGTTAATTTTAGTATTTTTTTCTTTTAATTCGTTGGCAAGTAAGGTGGTGTAGCGGTTAGCCCGGAGTAAATAAAGAGAAAATGAAGTGTCGGCGTAATGTTCCAAATCGTTTTTGAGCCAACCGACTTTACCATTAACTTCGGCCTGTTCATGGACGTCTTTGCAAGGTAAATGAGCTTGACCATTTTTGTAAAACCTGATAGTTGGATCTGGATATTGGCCGCCTTTTTTGAGAAAAGTACCCAGGAAGTAATTTTTTCTGGGGATCCAAAAGCCATTTTCCGAAATATCTTTTGGATTATGGTTGAGGATTGATGAAATTTCTTTTTTAAGTTCCGGAGTAACAACTTCGTCGGCATCTAATTGTAAAATCCAATCACCTTTACAAGCATCAAGGCCCATTTGTTTATTAATATGAAACATGGGCTTGTTGGTAGTAGAAATGACTTTGGCTTGTTTAAACTTTTTGACTAATTTGACGGTATCGTCTTGTGATTGACCATCAACAACAATAATTTCGTCGGCGATGTCTTTGATGGCATTTAAACACCGGGTAATATTTTGGGATTCGTTGTAGGTAGCTAAAGTGACAGATAAAACAATTTTAGTTTTCATTATTTTTGATAAATTTTAAACGCTGGTTGACCATTAGAAAAGTAGATAGTTTTAAAAGGTTCTTGAGGGATGTCCTCATCTGAGGTAATCACTAGAGAATCATCTGGAATTTGACTCCAATTAATTTTACCAAAATGGTAATTATCGTAGCTGAGGACGGTGGAAAAACCGTACTTATCGGGTTGGGTTAAGGTAATTTGGGATTGAATTTTTTGAGGTGGATATTTAGAAAAGAAGAGGAAAAGGATGTAAGGTTGATCGTATTTGTCGGTAATGTAAATATTTTGGTAGTTGTTTTTTTGAGTTTCTACATATGGGACGAGTTGGTCGAATTGGTATTGCCAGGCAAAAGGATAACGTTTGGCGTAATGAAAGAAATAAGAGTCAAAGTAGTAAGCGATGGAATAAGAATAAACAAGGATAAACAAAATAGATATAAGATTCATGATTTTTGATTCATGAATAAGACTAAAAAAATAATAGATACCGCAGGAAATAAAAATAGTGAGAGGAATTACCATGGGTAAGGCCCGAAGAGCTGATGGGGCTTGAAAGGTTAATGACGAGGCAATAGGAGAAATAAAAAGAAAAAGAAATAAGAAAATTTTGGTTTTAGAGCTAAAGCTTTGGGTTTTTAGGGTAAAAACAATACCTAAAATTAAAAAAGGGATTTCCAGAAGGTAAATTTGACCCATTTCTGGAGTTTTGGAACGAGGCACTTCATCGCCAGTAATAGTAAGAAAATTGAGATCGAAATGGGAGGCATATTTTTCGCCCCAGGAAATGAGATAAAGGATTCGACGGTTATGGATGATTCGATTGATTAGTTTAACTCCGGAGTGTTGGTTGAGTAGCTCTTCTGAGCGGCTGGCAGGGCCCGGGTCAGCAGAGAGTCCAACACCGCCGATGCGGGCAGTACCGCCATTATTCAGGAAGGAAAACAAAACCGGAATAGCTAATAATCCGGCAAGGAAAATGGGAATAATAATTTGGGGTAGTTTTTTGATGAGAAATTTAAAGTAAAGACAGCAAAGACTGAGAGCCAGCAAGGGAGCGATTAAACGGGCAGAGTGATAAATGTAGAGTGACAAGACATAAAAAATAGTAAATAGGGTGAAATTTTTGATGAATTTTTCTTGGATGGATTTGAAGAAAAAATAAGTGCCGATAATGATAAATGACAGGGCGGTAGATGATTCCCAGGCTCCCCGACTGAAGTGAATGTGCCAAGGGCTGACCGCTAAAACAAAAGCGGTCAAGCTTGATAGTAAGTAGTTTTTAGTAAATAGCAAAACAAGTTTATATAAGAAAAGGATAGTAAGTAAGGAGAGAATAAGATTTGGCATTCTGACAGTTAATGACGTGAGACCAAATAATTTAATGAAAGGTATGGCTAAATATACGTAGCCTCCTGGTTTATAATCACCAAAGGATTTGAAATGGAGAGGCCAAGAGGCTCCATGTTCGTCTTTTCCGGTAAGGATGAGAGAATAGGCATTGTAACCCAGGGCAGCTTCATCGGGGTTTAGAGCTGGAGTGCGATTTAAATCGATAAATCTGATTAGGAAAGCAACAACTAAAATGGCAAGAAAAATTGTTTTTTTAAGGATTTTCATAAGCGTAAAAAGTAGAAATATGACCAATGGAACTTAAAGGTAAGAATTTGGAAAAATCCGGACTTTTATCGATTCCCTGACGATAGATTTCTTCTTGAGAAAAGATAGCTAAGGTATGGGGTGTTTGCTTGATAGTTTCAAAACCGGGAGTTGTAAAGTTGAGATTGTCGATGTGGGTAACTTTACCGGTATCTAAACTATCATCAGTGAGTTTTGCCTGTTGTTGATATTTTTGAGGTGGATATTGAGAGTAGAATAAGTAAAAAATGTAAGGTTGACCGTAAAAGTCGCTAAAGATGATTTGGTGATATTTTGCTTGGTTTTGATTAACAAATTCCATAGCTTGGCGGTAACCGTAAAGAAAATCGTAAGGCGACTTGACAACCATGTGGTTTAGATAAAGGTCGGAATAATAAATAAATGAAATTAAATAGAGGAAGATAATGATGATTTTGAAAAAATTTGATTTAAATTTTTCAAAAAAAGTAAACAGGCCTAAACTTATGAAATAGACTAAGGGAACAGAAAGAGACATAGCCCTGACTGATTGAACCGAGTCGCGAGTTAGAGCTGAGGGAATAGGAGCAACCAGTAACCAGAGTAAAAAGAAGAGGTTGAGTGGTTGGTTTTTTTGGCGGATAAAACCAGAAAATAAGCCAATAAATAAAAAGATTAAGCTGGGGTAAAGTAAAACGCCGATATAAGGAGCTGAATGGCGGGGGTTTTGCCAGTCACCTTCAAAACTTAAGAATTTAGGAGAAAAATGATTAAAATATCGAGAGAAAAAATTGCGGAGGAAAAAGACGGATTGATTGTGAAAGAGTTGATAATCGAAGTTATTGGTTTCATTAATAATTGTTTGAGCTTCAGTTTCAGATCGGGGGTAAGAGAAAAGGCTGATAACTTTGAGACGGTTAGCATTACTATTAAAGAGTAAACCATGGATGATGGGGAGAGAGAAAAGTCCTAGGGGAAGGATGAATCCGATAAAAATTTGTTTAAGGTTTATTTTTTTGAAGTTGAGGAGAAGAAGAATGGAGACTAAAAAAAAGCTGATCATTTTGCCGGCTTGGTAGGTAAAAAGAGATAAACCAAAGGTTATGGCTGATAAGATAAGAGGGCTATTTTTTTTGGTCCGAAGGTGACGATAAAAAAGGTAACAAGCCAATACCAGCTCGAGGGTAAGGACATTGGTTTCCCAAGCTCCGCGGCTGAAGTGAATGTTGTAAGGGTTAGTGGCGGTAATAACAGCGGCAATTAGGGCAGTTTGATGTGATTTAGGATTAATCTCTTTGATGAGAGAGTAAATTAACCAGGGTAAGATGGAACCTAAAATAATGGAAGGCAGTCTGACAGAAATTTCATTTAAGCCGAAAATTTTAATAAAAGGAAGGCAGAGGTAGACATAAAGACCGGGTTTGTAATCACCGAAAGATTTGAAGATAAGGGGCAAAAATTGGCCATATTCGTCACGGCCGGTTTTAAGAATAGAAAAGGCGTTGTAGCCCAGAGCGGCTTCATCCCAAAGTAAAGGGGTTTTTTGCCAGAAGAGAAACCTGATAAAAAAACTACAAATAGTAATTCCTAAGAGAATTAAATTTGTTTTTGAAAGCAATTTCATATTATTTGATTTCTAAAATATCGAAAGCAGCGGTTTGGTCAAGAAAATTGACGCTTTTTAAAAGACTGGTTCTGTCTTGATTGTAATTGTTTGGAGAAGTAATTAAAAGGACTTTTTGGTTTGAGGAAATGTTTTGGGTAAATTGTTTAATTTCCCAGTCGTTAACAAATTGGAATTTGTCGAAGGCATTGACCCAGTACCAGTTAGCATGATAATCCCAGTTTTTTTGAGGATCGTTTTGATATGATGCCGGATTCCATGGCCAGTAAAAGAGAATAAATTCATGAGGTTCACCATATTTTTTGGTAAAGATTATTTGGTCATAGTTTTGGTAATTATCTTTGATGTAAGAGACAGCTTGTTGATATCCGTACTGCCAAGATGAAGAATATTGTTTGGAGTATTGAAAATATTTGGGCCAGAAAAATATTTGGCCTAAGATTAGGGCAGCAGAAATATATAGGAGATTTAATTTGGTGAATTTATCAAGAGAATAACTGATACCTAAACTGATAATGATTATGATTATGGGGATAAAGGTAATACTACGGAGAATGTGTGGGGCATCCCGGGTGATACTTGAAGGGATGGGTGAGATTATCAGCCAAAAGAGGATTAATTTGTAAGGTAATTGGCGGATATTTTTTATTAGATAAATGAGCCCAAGGAGAAAAAATGGAATCAGTAAAGGAGAGATGATGTAAAAATGAGGCAAGCTAAATTGATAGTGGCTGCCGCCGTTGAAGAAAATAAACTGGGGATTAAAATGACTGAGGTAATTTTTGATAGCGGTAAAGGTGAAATAAGTCGCTTTGTTAACCAAGAAACGGGGATAGATTTGACGAAGTTCGTTGATTTGATTGATTGATCCTGAATCAAGAAGGGATACCCATTGATATCTGGCTTGCCCGGATTGATTGAAGGTTTGATAAACAGCCAAACTGGCGAGAATAATAAAGGGAATGAATTGAGAAAATATTTTTTTAAAATTGATTTTTTCTTTGGAAATGAAATAAAAAAGAGCGGCGAGATAAAAAGGTAAAAGGACACGACTGCTGTTGTAACTAAAAAGGCTGAGACCAAAAATAAAAGTACTCCAGCCGAATTTTTGGGAAATCAGGAAGTAGAGGCTGAGACAAAAAAGGAACATGAACAAGTTGGCCTCAAGGGCGATACGGGAGAGAAAAATAGTTCCGGGCGAGAACAAGGTAATTAAGAGTCCCAGAAAAGGGATGATTTTTTTTGATGGAGTTAATTTTTTAAGAATTAGGTAAATTATGAGTGGAGTAAGTGTGCCAGCGATAACGGAAACCAAGCGAACAGAAAAGGGATTGAGGCCAAAAAATAAAATTGACGGAACAGTTAAATAAATGTATAGAGGTAATTTAAAATCACCGAAACATCTAAAGATTAGAGGCATAATACTCCCCCATTCATCTCGTCCGGTTTTGAGGATGGAGTAAGCGTTAAACCCATGAGAAACTTCGTCCCAGTTTAAACTTGGCGGATTTTGGTTAATTAAAAATATTCTTAGGAACAGGCCTAAAAGTAGACTAATTGAGATCCAGATTTTAGTTTTTTTCATATTTTGGTTTTATAGATATAGATAGCTGGTTTGAGATATGATTTATCGGGATAATATATTATATAGTCTGGTTTGACGTCACGGAATTCTTCTGGTCGACCGATGATAAGAGTATTGGGTAATTGAATATCACTGACAATATTAATTTCCTTAAAGATGAATTTATCTAATTGGTATTCACCTAATTGATCAAGGAAGGGAAGATTTTTTTGTTGGTATTCGGACCAATTGAGAGATTCCGATTGGGTGATTTTGGGGTCGATTTGGTTGAAAAAAGTGACATAGGCTTGAGGTTCAGATAGTTTCCTTGAGTAAATAATGTGATCGGCAGGGACATTATTTAAATATTCATTGGCTTGTTGATGGCCGTAGAGCATACCCTGAGCGAGGATTTGATTTCCCTGGAAAAAATATCTTTGGAGGAAAATGAAATTGGTAAAGGTGAATGAGAGAGCAATAATAATCCAAATAGCTTTTTGATTTTTTGGGTTTATTTTGGAGATAAAGGAAACTAAACCAAAAGCGGCGAGGATTTGGAGAAAAGGCATCATAAGAGAGACCCGGTTGGCTGAGTATTGACCTTTAGCAAGAGCAGCGATGGCCGGAGGAATGATGATGGTAATTAGAAGAAGAAAGCAATTCTTTTTTGTTTCGGAAGTGTTTTTTTGGATTAAAAATATAATTGAAAGAATGAATCCAAGACCGGGGATTAGACCCAGAACTCCGTAGCCCGGGATCATGCCGTAGGTAGTTTCACCGGCTCCCTGGGTAATTAAAAATTGAGGCGAAAAATAGGATAGATAATTTTGGATGAAGGTTTCGTATAAATAAATAACTTTGTTGTAAAAAAGTTTGACAATGGGGTAAGGTAAGCCGTTTTGGGTCATTTCATATTGACTATGGGAAACATAACTCCAGTGGTCAGTAGGGTTGAAAATGGCAATGTCATTGGTTCTGTTTGATTTGATTTGGCTGTTTAAGTAAATATTAAAGCCAAGGAAAAAAGAGAAGATAATTACTGAGGTGATTAGAACTTTAGGTTGACGATAGGTTTTTTGATGCAGGTAAAGGATAATTAAAAGTAAAGGAGTAAATATTTTGGCCGAATGGTAGGTAAAAAGGCTGGTACCGAATATTATAATAGATAAACTTAGAAGAAAAATGTTTGATTTTTGTTGAGAAAGAAGAAAAAAATATGTGGCCAGAGAAATTATAAAAACAACGATGTTGGCTTCCAAGGCGATGCGAGACAGAGGAAGACTCCAAGGTGAAAGACTAATAAACAGAGCGCTGATGAGGGATATTCGGGAATTTTTGAATAAAAGATCAGCAATGAGATAAGTTAAAAATATGGTAAAGATAGATAGAAGAGCATTGGGAAGTCTAACAGCGAATGGGGTTAGACCGAAAATTTTAATGGAAGGAATCATTAGAAGGGTTTGAATTGGTGGCTTATAATCGCCGAATGATTGAAGGTTAAACCAGTTGTGATTCCCCCACTCATCTTTGCCGGTTTGAAGGAGAGAAAAAGCAGTATAACCTTGAGCTAATTCGTCGGGCGAGTAGGAATTGGGTAGGTTACCCAGATGGATTAATCTGAGAAAAGCACCTAAAATTATAATGGTAAGTAAGATGATTTTGATTTTCATTGTTTTTGGATAATTTGACCAAGGATACTGCCGTTGGGATTAAAAACAACCCGAACGACTTTGAAATTAATTAAAGGGCTTTGAATGGCCAAATTCATGTTTCCGGGAATTTCGTTAAGCTGAAACAAAACAAAAGTATCGCCAGTTTGGGCTATTTCGTTAATTTTATTAAAGATTTCGTTTTGATGGCGCCAATTATTAATGAAATAAATTTTGTCGGTAAGTTTAAAGCCGGAGGTATTTTTAATAATATTGTTGTTTTCAGTATCTTGAATAAGAGAAAGATCCTGCGGAGGGATTTTTTGGTAAAAAAGAAAGGGCAAAAGAGAATTAAAATTGCTGTTACTGATAAAAAGCCGGCTGGATGATTTGACCGGGATTTGACTGAATAACTCCTGATAGCCAAAGTTCCAGAGATAAGAAAAGTCTTTGGGGTAATGAACGAAATATTCATGAGAGTAGGCTGTGACTTCGAAGGTTAGAGTTAGAGATACGAGGGTAATAAATATTTTTGACCAGAGGTTTTGATAATTTAAAATTTGAATAAAACCGAGGGCGGCAAAAAAAGCCAAGGGAACAGTCATGAGAAATAATCTAGTGGCATGGGTGCCGCCATTGGTGGTGAGAGAAGCGGCGATTGGAGAAAGAAGGAGCCAAAAAAGCATTAATTGATTAAGTTTGTCTTTTAGATTTAAACAAAAAAGACCCTTGAGAATTAAAGGAAGAAAAACCAAGAAGACTAAACCGAAATCAGGGATAGTATGGCGAAAATTGATCTGGTCTCCAAGAATAAAAATAAAGGATGGAGAGAAACTGTTGAGATAGTTTTGAATAAAGGTTTTAGACCAGGCAATTGGTTTATTGTGGAAGATTGATTCAGTAATCTGATTTGATGAAGAAAATGAAGTTCTTTTGTTAATAATGTTATCGATAAGTGTTTGATCATGGAAAATGCTGAGAAGGTTAAATCGATTAGCGGCAGGACCAAAAAGAATTTGATAGATTAAGGGTAGAGTCAGACAAAGGAAAATTAATAGAGATAGAAGAAAATTTTTTAGATTAATTTTGGAGATAAAATCTTTGAAATTAATAAAGAAAATCAAGATGACAATTGAGGGGACAAAAACATTAGCGGTATTGTAGGTATAAAAACTGAGACAGAACAAAATGACGGCAAAGTAAAGATATTTGTTTTTGGATGACGATAGAAACTTAAATGTCAAGTAAGTAGCCGACAGGATTAGAGATAAAAGTAAAGTGACTTCGAAGGTTGAGCGGCTGTAGTGAAAATGCCAGGGCATAAGAGAAAGACAAACAGCCGAAATTAGAGATAATTTTGATGACTTGGATAGGAAAAATATGAGTTTGTAGAATAAATAAATACTGAGAGTGCCACAAATTATAGGAAGAAAGCGGACTCCGATTTGGTTGAGTCCAAAAATCTTAATCCCCGGGATAGTCAGGTAGATTAGAAGTGGGGCTCGGGATTCTGACAGAGATTGGATATAGAGCGGAAGAAAATTACCTTTATAATCGCGGCCGGTTTGAAGAAGAGAAAAAGCTTGATAACCAACGTCAATTTCATCGCCAAATAAACTAAGGTTGTCTATTTTATAGATACGGATTAAAAACGAAACAACCAGAATTATTATTAAGGGTAAATTGAATTTCTTAACTTTCACAGTGAAGATATTTAATTAAATAACGACCACAGATAATTATTAGTATAAGTGATAAAAGTCGGCAAAAACCAAAATTAAAGGTAATTAAAAGGTTTTTGAGAAAAGGAATAGTCGGGTAGAACCAGAGGTTGTAGAGATTGAGAAAATGAATTACGGAAAGGATGATTAAATCTTTGATTTTGAAAAATGTTTTTGGCAAGTATATTAAAGTGGCAATGACGGGGATGATGGGGTAGAGATATCTTTCGTGCATGTTGGTGAGGAAGATAAAACTGCCAAAAGCAGAGAGAATTAGGACATTAAAAATATTAGTGAGGTTTAATTTGCGGTTGAAAAATTTAACCCAAATTGGGATAAGAAAGATAAGGTATAGAAGTCGGCCAATAAATTGATAGGATAAACCTGAAAACTGGCCGAATTCTGATTTAGAAAGATCGATACCAAAAATCAGAGCCCAGAGGTTAAAGGCGTTGCCGTTGAGCATGCTTCCCTGCCGGACCAGGACTCGGTTGGTATACATATACCATAACCATTGAAAAGGATGGTGGTGGCCAAAAGTGAAAGGTATGGCTAGCAGATAAGCAAAAAGACTGAAGCTAATCAGGGGGAGAAGAAAGTGTTTCCAATCTTTGATTCTTTTTAGAAGAATCAGACCAAAGATGGGGAGATAAATAATTAAAGATAATTTAAATAAAAAAGTGGAAAGAAAAAGAATAACGCCAGAGAAGTAATGCCTTTTAAAGACGAGATAGAGGCCTGATAGGGCAAGAAGATTAATGAGAGAATCGGTTTGACCCCAAATGGTTGAGTTGTAAATTATGACTGGGTTGAATAGAAAAAGTGAGGCAGCTAAAGTGGCAAATTTGGGCTTAAAATTTATAACAATCCGGTAAATTAAAAACCCCAGACCGATATCAGCTAGAATAAAAGGTAATTTAACCAACCAAATGTGAAGATTTTTTTCGAGAAAAGGAATGATAAATGAAGGGAAAAAAGTAAAAGATTGGTTTAGAAAGAGAATAGAAGAAAAGATATTTTTTTTGATGAAAGCACAAAAAGCAAATAAGAGGATGGAGCCAAGCGGCTGATTGGGCCAGGAAACTCCCCAAAAAATATTTTCGTAAAATTTTTTGGGACCAAGATCTAAAAAACGATTACCCCAGTCGAGATGATTAAGCAGATCCGGGTGAAAACCGGAAAATATAACTAATAGAAGGCGAATTAAAAGGGCAGACAGAAGGATGGTTTTTAGGCTAATTTTTGAAATATCTGGTGCCATTTTTGCCCTGACCAAATTATAAAATTAATGAAATAGTGTTTGAAACGACCATGAAATTTGATACTGCCGGGGATAAGGCGGCGCCATTGGTTTTGGGTTGGAGCCAGGTTTTTACCACTAGCTCCATGGCGATGAATGATCCGACATTGAGGGTAGAAAATGGTGTCTTTGTGAAATTTAGAAACCTGACGACAGAGATCCATATCTTCGAAGTAAAAAAAATATTTTTCGTTCCATAGGCCAATTTTTTCAAAAAAGTTTTTATTGACAGCAAGGCACCCGCCGGAAATATAACTGACTTGAACGGGTTTTTGACTTTTAGGAACATATTTTGAATAAGTTTCTTTTTGATTGAGCCAAAATTCTTTAAAGGCGTTTAAAGCTGTTTGTGGTGGAAAAACAGAAGCCTGTGGTGTTAAGTCGGGATTGAGGAATTTAGGACCAATGATACCGATTTGAGGATTATCTTGAAGATATTTGACCATATTTAGCAGACTGGAGTCGATGAGTTCAATATCGGAGTTCATAAAAACAATATAATTATTGGAAGCTTGTTTTAGTCCAATATTGTTGGCTTTGGCAAAACCTAAGTTGGCTTGATTTTTAATAATTTTGACATTTTTAATTTTTTGAAGTAATTGGATGGTGTTGTCCTGTGAGTTGTTATCAACAACAATAATTTCGTGACCGGGGATAAATTGGTTGATACTGCTAATACATTTTTGGGTAATTTTGGCAGTGTTCCAGGTAACTAT
>CAYOPC010000004.1:0-41232 GCA_964405765.1 uncultured Gammaproteobacteria bacterium
TCTTGTTTCGCTTCGTTATAATTCCCTAAAGGGAATCGGATAGGTTCTCTTGAAATAACTTAACCAAGCCTGAAAGGCTATCATTTCTTTTTGAGAAAGTGAATAGAAAAGTGTTGAAAAGTGGGCAGTATTGATTGATATTGTATAATAATACCCATGAAATTAATTATTGTCAGACACGGGGAAACTGTGGCTAACACCAAACGAATTATTCAGGGCAGAGAAAGTAATAAATTGACGGAAAAAGGTAAAGACCAAGCAAAAGAGGCCGGAAGACATTTAAAAAAACATAAAATTGATATGGTTTTTTGCTCACCTTTGGATAGATGTGTGGAAACATTGGAAAATATTATGACGGAGTGTGAAATTGAGGGAGAAATTTTTATGTCGAATTTGATTGAAGAAAGGTTTATGGGAGAATATGTCGGGTCTAATTTGGATATGGTGGACTGGAAGGAAATTGATGAGGATAATAAAATTAATCGGGAAATGGGAGTAGAAAGTTTGGTTGATTTTAGAAAAAGGGTGGAGCTGTTTTTGGAAGATTTGAAACTGGAAGAGGGAGAAAAAACAGTTTTGGTGGTGAGCCATGCCGGACCGATTGAAATAATGGTAGATAAAATTACCGGCAAAGAGATGGATATTAAAAATGCTCAAGTAATAGAATTAGATTACGAGACGAGTTTGGATTTTGATTATTCTAAATAGTCCTGGAGTTTCTTTCTTCTGGAAGGGTGGCGGAGTTTACGAAGGGCTTTGGCCTCGATTTGGCGGATACGTTCGCGGGTAACATTGAATATTTTACCAACTTCCTCGAGAGTTTTGGGAGTTTCCCCCATTAGACCAAAACGGAGAGATAAAACTTTGGTTTCGCGTTCGTCAAGAGAGCTAAGAACTTCTTCAATAGATTCGCGGAGTAATTCTTTACTGGTTTCTTCGTATGGGGATAATTGAGTGGTATCTTCGATGAAATCACCTAAAAATGAGTCTTCGTCGTCACCAACCGGAGTAGAAAGCGAAGTGGTGTCCTGGGAAATACGATAAATTTCTTCGACCTTATCAATAGATATACCGACTTCATTAGCAATTTGCTCAACAGTAGGTTCTTTACCCAATCTTTGAGTTAAGGCCCGAGTGGCTTTGTAAACTTTATTGATGGTTTCGACCATATGGACCGGAATGCGAATGGTTTTGGCCTGGTCGGCGATAGCCCGGGTAATAGCTTGACGAATCCACCAAGTGGCATAAGTCGAGAATTTAAAACCACGATGCCAATCGAATTTTTCGACAGCGCGCATGAGACCCTGATTACCTTCCTGAACCAAATCAAGGAAAGTTAGTCCCCGACCGATATATTTTTTGGCAATAGAAACAACCAGACGTAAGTTGGCGTTGATAAGACCTTCACGGGCGAGAGTGGAACCTTTTTCGATATCTTTGGCTAAAGAAACTTCTTCATCAAAAGTGAGAAGGTTGATTTTACCGATCTCCTTGAGGTACATCCGGACAGAATCAACGTTACCTTTTTGGGTCAAAAGACTAAGAAGATCGGAAGAACTGGTTTTGTTATTTTCTTTTTCAATAACTTCTTTGGATTCAACCTTATCAAAAACATCAACTCCTCTTTCAAAGAGATAATCAAAAAGGTTATCAACTTCATCAATATGTTTTTCTGGTTCGGGGATTTGAGCTAAAATCTCATCGTTGGTGAGGTAATGAAGTTTTTTGGCTTGAGACAATAATGTTTGTTTGATTTTGGAAAGGTTGAGGGTGGCGGCCATAGCCTGTATTGTATACGAAATTAACGAATAAATCTAGCTTTTTTTGATTTGGACCTTGGATAATTCAGAAAGCAGTTTATTATACTCTTTTTCGACGGCGGCGAGTTTGTCTTCGTCACCATTATTTTCTAATTGGGCAATTTGACTACTAAGAAAATTTAACTTATCTTTTAGATAAAAAGTGTCAAGAATGGCGACAGTTTTTTGAATTTCTAAAAGGCGCTGGCGAGATTCAATAGGATTGACGGTGGTTTCTAAATAAATTGATTGAAAAACAGAATGAATTTCAGCCGGGAGTAAACTTTCAAATGATTTTGGGTTGAATTCGTTAATTTTTAATAAATTATTGCCAATTATTTGAAAACGATGGTCCTGAAGACGGGAAATTTGAGCGGTAATTTTTTTGGCCACTTTGACAGGATTTTTGGCACCAATAATTAAGGTTAATAAAAGTTGCTCAAATTTTTCAGTTTTGGAAGATTCGACCGGAATATTTGGTTTTGGGGTAAGGTTAAGTAGGGACCCACCAACAGCTGCCGCAGTTTTGGTGGGCAGGTTTTTTTGAGCTTCTTCAAGAATAGCCTGATAATCGGAACCGATTTCGTTGGCTAGTTTTTTGAGATAATCGGAGCGAATGACAGAATTTTTGATTTTAACTAAAAAGGGCAAAACTATATTTAAGATTTCTTTTTTACCTTTGACAGTATCAGGGTTATTTATTTTAACTTGGGATTGGATAATAAAATCCCAGATAGAAACGGTTTGGTCGAGTTGGGTTTTGAAAAATTCTAAATCGTTTCTGACGGCTTCGTCAGGGTCTTTGTATTTGTCGCCTAAAGTGAGAACTTTAATGTCAAATTCCATAGAATCGGCAAGTTCGATACTTTTACGGGAGGCATTGGAACCGGCAAAATCAGAATCAAGCCCCAAAATAAGAGTGTCGGTGTAACGACGAAGAAGTTGGAGTTGTTCCTCGGTAAAGGCAGTACCTTTGATGGCAACAATATTTTTAATACCGGCTTGGAAAGGAGAAATCATATCGAACTCACCTTCGGTAACAATGACAGTATTAAGTTGTCTAATAAAATCCTTGGCCAGATGGAGGCCAAAAAGATTGAAACTTTTGTGGTAAATTTCAGTTTCAGGAGAATTGATATATTTGCCGGAGTCCTGGTTTTTGGTAGTAGGTAACATGCGACCAGAAAAACCTAAGATCCGGCCGCGATAATCGGAAAGAGGAAAAGTCAGACGACCCTGAAAACGGTCGTAAATTCGGGAATTGTATTGGCTCTGGCCAAAAGTGCCGGAAGCAATGAGATCGGCGATCTTATAACCTTTTTTAGTTAAAAAATTAACAGTAATGGCGGGATTTTCGGGAGAATAACCCAAACCAAATTGTTTAATGGTGGTTAAATTAATGCCCCTTTTGGTAACATAATCAAGAGCATTTTTCCCTAATGGATGAGATAAAAACATGTATTGATAAAATTTTTCAACTTGAGCATTTAGATCCATTAAAACTTTTTTGCGGGAATCCTGCTTATTATCAAATTCGCTTTTTTTGAGAACGATACCGGCAATAGTAGCCAATTCGACTAAGGCTTCACGAAAATCAATCCGCTCATATTCCTGGACAAAAGTAAAAACATCACCGGATTTGCCGCAACCGAAACATTTAAAAATCTGAAGTTCTTCGGAGACGGTAAATGAGGGAGTCTTTTCGCCATGAAAAGGACAGCAAGCAATGTGATTGCGACCACGCTTTTTGAGAGGCAGGAAACGATTAATAACATCGACAATGTTGAGTTTTTGTTTGATTTCTTCGACCTGATTCTCCACTGGCTAATTATACCTCAATCTCCCCTTAATCCCCTCTTTCACAAGAGGGGAAAATAAAACCCCTCAGCCCCGACTAAAGTCGGGACAGCTCCCTCGCCTCGAATCCGAGTTGGAGCGGGCATTGAAAAATAGAGGGCTTTAAGACAATAATTATTGGTGAAGATTACTTTCTTTAATTCTGATATTGATAAATTTATTCAAAGCCTAAATAAATCGACTTATTCAAAAGTACTTCGCCACCTTAAACTTTTAGAAACTTACGGTCCTCGGTTAACCATGCCATATTCTAAACCAATATCGCGCAATTTATTTGAACTTCGAAGCAGAGGTAATCAAGAAATTCGTTTGTTTTATTGCTTCTATAAAAATCAAATTGTGATTTTGCATGGCTTTATTAAAAAATCTCAAAAAACGCCATCAAGAGAAATTAATTTAGCTTTACAAAGAATTTCCAATTTGCCATAATATAACATATATGTTATAAATAATTATGAATAATAAATTTAATCCAACTTCATTCAAAGACTTTTTTGACAAGTCCATGAAGGATCCAGAAATTAAGGCTGGATACGATCGTCTTGGTCCAGAGTATGAAATCATCAATGCTTTAATCAAAAAAAGAATTGCCAAAAAAATTTCTCAAAAGGATTTGGCGACCAAAATAGGAACCAAACAATCAGCTCTTTCCCGTTTAGAATCCGGCACTTACAACCCGTCACTTATCTTTCTGAAAAAAGTTGCGGCTGCTCTCGATTGTCAATTACACATCACTTTAAAATAAATCTTTGAATCAAAACTTACTCGTCCCTCGACAAGTTCGGGATGCCTTCCATTGAAAATGGAGAAATCTTAAAACAAAACCTATCTTATTCCAAATCCCCTTCCGCTTCGCGGCTTTCCCCTTTGACAAAAGGGGAACTTTTAACCAAATATTTTCTTTTTAAAATTAAATAGACACTTTTGGCGGTGACACCGTCGGGCCATTCGGGCCAATGGCCAGTAATATAACCATTTTCTCCACGACTAGTATCAATTTGCCAACCCCATTTTTGATAAATTTCGATAGTTTTAGTGTTGTGAGTGTAAATTCCAAGTAATAAATCGCGATTTTGAGAAAAAGCCAAAACTTTTTGATAGAGTTTTTTACCGATACCTTGGTGCTGATAAGATGGAAGAACGTAAAAACCGGAAAATTCGGCTTTATTTTCATTAATTATTTTACAGGTGGCCGAAGCAATTAACTTTTTATTATCAAAAACCAACCAGGTTTTTTGATCAGAAGAGTTAATTAATTTAGTGGCTAGATATTTTTGAGTGTCCAGAGTATTAAAAACTTGAGAAGAAAAACATTCTTTGGTTAAACCAATTTCTGGATTAGTATAAGCAGATTCGTAGGTTTGCTGAAGTAAATCAGTGTATGGTTTTAGATCGGTGAGAGTGGCCAGATGAATTTTAAGAGGCATTTAGTGAAATTTTAACAGAAAACCTCTCTGTCACTTCGTGATATCTCCCCTTAAAAAAGGGAGAAGTCATTAATCTTTCATTTTTTTAATGATTGCGGGTGGTGATAAAGTCGATAGCGGCGGAAAGTCGGGAACGGAAAGGTTCAATCGATAAAAAGGTTAATTCGTTATCAAAAATTTGACGGGCTTCTCGCGAATAATCAGTAGCTAATTGTCGAGCAAAATCGAGGCTGCCACAAGTTTTCATTTGATGAATTACCCAAGCAACTTCGGTGGCGGTTTTTTGACTACGTGGTTTATTTAAAATATTGATTAACTTAGTTTTGTTTTTTGGATCAATATTTTCTAATAAGTGAATTAAAATAACAGTTCGTTTGCCTTCGTAAATATCGTTGCCTTGCTGATTTTTTTGACCAGAAAAATCGGAAGTCAAATCAAGAAGATCATCAATAATTTGGAAAGATTTACCTAAAGCAAGCCCGAATTTGTAAATTGAGTCGAGTTGAGAATCGGTGGCACCGACCAGGATAGCGCCCAAGCGCATGGGGCCGGAAATGGTGTAATAGCAAGTTTTACTTTCGGCAATTAACAAAACATCATCTATAGTAAGGTCGTATCGATTATCTTCAATCCATTTGATTTCGATGGTTTGACCTAAAATAGTCCGATTTAACATAGTAAAAAATTCCTGGTGAATTTGCTGAGCAATATTTTTATCCAATATGGAAGAATTTTGAGATAAAACCTGCCACATGAGAACATGGAGAGCATCACCGGCATTGAGAGCCAGATGGTCGCCGTAGATTTTTTGGATAGCCGGAAGACCACGACGTTGGTCTGATTGATCTTCAATATCATCATGAGCTAAAATCCAATCTTCGGAAATTTGCATAGCGGCAGCAGTGGGCAGGGATTTTTCTAAAGAGAAACCCATGGACTGAGCAGTAAGTAAAAGCAATGACGGACGAATGTATTTACCCTTTCTTTGGGGATAATCAGAAACCATATTAAAATGAAAATCAAGAATTGATTGATATGGTGATGGGAGACGACAAAAGGCGGGATAATCTCTGATTTGATTAAGATTGGCTTCAATAAAAGGCCAGAGAAGATTTTTGTAGTTAGTTAAAACTTCGATAAAATTAATTAGTGGTGACATTATTTTGGGTGTTTTCAACTTTTTTAACCCGAGAACCGAGGGAAACAATTTTACCAAAAGTATAGGGATAAACCATATACATAACTTCGAAAGTAGCGACGGATAATTCAAAAGCGGAAGGAATCTGATTGGTGATAAAGAAAGCCCCGGCACCCAAAACCAAGGCGTTACGAAGACTACTGCGCATTTTTTCTTTAAAAACTTTACTAATAATTTTTGGGGCAATACCGGCTAATTTGGCTTCCCTAGCGGCCAGAGAATTACCTTTGTAACCGGCATGAATAGTAGTAATAAAAGTACCGACGGCAGTAACAAAATTCATAGGGGTATTTTGGCGAGTGAGGTCGACTTTGAGTAACAGACCGGCAAAAGCGGTAGGAATATGACGGAGAAGAAAGATAAGAGCAATAATAAGGACGCCGCTAAAACCACCAATGGCGGCTAAAAGCCGATTATAGCGAATACGGGCGTAAAGGATTTTTTGATTTTTTTTGAAAATGAAACGGACCAGCCGCCAAAGAAGACGCAAGCCAATTAAAAATAAAATAACTCCGCCGATAACCACGAAAATGGTATTCCAGGAAACGGCGGCAGTATCAGTAATTTTAAAAAAAGGAAAAGGAAAGATAGTTCCCTGAAGGGGGTAGGTGGGAGAGGGAACCCATTTATAAAGAAGGTTCATTTTTTGAAGTTTAAGAGGATCGGTGTAAAAATCGATTAAAAAAATACGTCCGGCAGAAAAAAAGGCAATGGCGTTGACGAAAAAATTAAAAATATAGTAGACAATGGCAGTATTACCTTCACGAATTTTTTTGGTAAAAACTAATTGCTGTTGTTTGGTTTCCATGGTGTCAAGTTCATCTTCGAAATCTTTGAGAGGCTGATCCATGGCATTACCAATAAGACGGAGGGGGATAAAAATAACATTTTGGAGAACACCAATAAGGAGTACCGAAACCCAAACCTGATGAGTAATAAAATAAAGGCTAAAAAAAAGACTGGCGTAGAGACGAAAACTGCCACCACGGAAAAACCAGATAAAAAGATAAATAAGAAAGATAAGTAAAAAAGTAGTAAGGAATGGCAACCACTGGCGGCTATTGTCGATACGACGAACTTGAGATAAGGTTGACCGGTTTTCTACCATTGGTTAATTATACAATCTAATTTATACTGTAATTATGCCAGAAAATAGAGAACGATTAGTTGCTCAAGAAACAATTAGAGAACAATCAAAAAATCACGAAGTATCGGTGGTAATGACGGATTTGCAAAAAGAAAGAGATATACTAATTCCCCGAGAAGTTAAAAATTGGATGCAAAAAGTGGAAGAAGATCCGATCTTGAAACAAAATAATCAAAAAATTAATGGCGATGATGATTCAGTATTACAACCAATAGCCAAAACAGTAACAAAAATAACCTTACCTAGCGATAAAAAAATATTTACCGGGGGATTTTCTAAACCGGTAGATAATGCCTGGAGATGGTTGTCAGAATTTATTCTTAGAGTTATCAAAAAAAATGAAGGTAAGGTAAAATTTAAAGAGGAATGAACGAGTCTATATTAATGGGTTATGTAAATACTTTAGTATCGGTTTTAGTACTGACGGTATTAATTAGCGGTTTATTGTTTTTGATTTTTTGGGGATTAATAATGTGGTTTAAATGGAAAGATAGAGAAGAAAAATCTTTAAAACAGGTGAATTTGTTGGTGGCAGTACCTCAAGATAATGAAGTAAAGATTGACGCTATGGAACAGATTTTGAATTCGTTTGGAAGTATGTATAAGAATGCTAAAGTAAAAATTTGGCAATTATTTATGAGTCAACCAAATGCTTCGTTGGAGATTATTGGAACTGACGAAGATATTAAATTTTATGTGTCAGTACCAGAGAAATATCAGGATTTAATTGAGAAACAAATTTACAGTGTCTATGCCGGAGCCGACATTAAAGTAGTAGAAGAACCCAATATTTATACTAAAGACGGAGCGGTGGAATATGCCTGGTTAGGACTAAAAAAACTTCCCCATTATCCGTTGAAAAGCTACAAAGAAATTTCGACTGATCCATTGGCAGCGATAACTTCGGCTTTGTCAAAACTTAATAAAGATGAAACTGTGGCGATACAGTTAGTAATAACACCAACAGATGGTTCGTGGTCAAAAATAGGTAAGAGTTTTATCAGCAGCACCAAAAAAAGCGAGTCAAATCCGGAAAAGGCATCTTATAAGGTAGATGCTAAACAACTAGAAGGAATTGAGCAAAAATGCGGTAAGACAGGTTTAGAAACGGTAGTCAGGATTGTGGCGGTGGCACCAAATAAAGAAATTGCTAAAATGAATATTTCGAATATTAAAGCCTGTTTTGGGCAATTTGAATCACCGTGGAATAAATTTAGCAGTAAGAAAATTTACTTAAAATCGATGTTTATGGATGATTTTATTTATAAATATCCGGTAATGTTTTGGGTTAAACACAAAACAATTTTGTCGGTAGATGAGTTAGCGTCGATTTTTCATTTGCCAAACAAACAGATAGTGACGCCAAATATTTATTGGCTGAAAGCTAAAAAAGCCCCAGCACCAGTAGATTCACCACAAGAGGGGTTGTATGTGGGAGATAATTTGTACCGAGGTGTAACTAAAAAGTTTTGTATGACACTGACTGATAGACAAAGGCACTTTTATATAGTCGGACAAACCGGTGTGGGTAAATCGTGGTTACTAGCAGATATGGCGTTGCAGGATATTAAAGCCGGTAAAGGAGTGTGTTTTATTGATCCGCATGATACTTTTGAAAGTATACTGGAAAGAATTCCCCCGGAAAGAGTGGATGATGTGATTTATTTTGATCCATCACAAACCGAGCGGCCGATGGGTTTTAATGTGATGGAGTGCGAACGGGAAGACCAAAAAGATTTCGTGACCTCGTCAATTATTAACTTAATGTACAAACTATATGATCCTTATAAAACCGGTATCGTCGGCCCTAGATTTGAACATGCTATCAGGAATATTATGTTGACAGTAATGACAGAGCCGGGAGCAACTTTTATTGAAATTGTCCGTTGTTTGACAGATCAAAGTTACGTTCAGGAAATTTTACCAAAAGTAAAAGATCCGATGGTCAGGCGTTATTGGACAGATCAAATTGCTCAAACAAGTGACTTTCATAAATCAGAAGTGCTGGATTATATCGTGTCGAAATTCGGTCGGTTTATTACTAACACAATGATGAGAAATATTATCGGTCAGAGTACATCTTCGTTTAACTTCCGCCAGGCGATGGACGAGGGGAAAATTTTAATCATTAATTTGGCTAAGGGAACTATCGGTGAGGAAAATTCAGCCTTCTTGGGTTTGGTGTTGATTCCTAAAATTCTGATTGCGGCGATGAGCCGTCAGGATATCCCAGAAGACAAACGAAGAGATTTTTATTTATATGTAGACGAATTCCAAAATTTTGCGACTCAAGACTTTGCTGTGATTTTATCAGAAGCCAGAAAGTATCATTTGAATTTGACGGTGGCTAACCAATTTATTTCTCAAATGGATGATGAGGTTAAAAATGCGGTGTTCGGAAATGTAGGGACAATTTGCAGTTTTAGATTGGGTATTTCGGACGCTGGATTTTTGACCAAGCAGTTCCAGCCAGAATTTGGAGAACATGATTTACTCAACTTGGGAACCGGAGAAATTTATTTAAAAACTATGGTGAATGGAATACCAAAAGATCCATTTTCTTTGAAAGTGGCAGCAATAGAAAAGAAAAAGCCAGGTAACCCAAAAATGGCGGAAGCAATTAAAAGATTGTCAGCACTAAAATACGGTAGGCCGAGATCGATTGTAGAAGCGGAAATAGCACAGAGAGCGAGATTATAAAACAAACCCTAACCCTACCCTTTCCCTTGACAGGGCAAGGGTAAAAAAATAACCCCGAAAACGGAGTTATTAATTAATCACGTAATTATTTTTATAATTCTTTGAGTTTGATACCGCGGGCTTCGTCTTTGGCTTCGATTAATTCAAGGTATTTTTCGGTAGTAGAAATACGTTTGTGACCGACGACTTGAGAGACAACATCAATAGGAACACCGGATTTGAGTTGAAAGACAATAAAAGTGTTACGTAAGTCGTTAACTTTGATGTCTTTAAGATCAGCTTTATTAAAAAACCGATTTAAAAGACTTCTGATATTTCTGGCTAATAAAGTTTTGCCGGTTTTGGTAACAAAAACATTTTTTGAGCGGCCAGGATAGCGGCCTTCGGCTAAGTATTTTTGGAGGGCAAGTTTAGCAGAATTGTTTAACGGGACGTTTCTAGACGGATGGCTCTCATAACTTTCAATAAAAATATCGTTATCTTTGATATTGTCTAATTTTAAGTTTTCGATTTCTTTGATACGAAGTCCGGCCTGAAGCATAAGTTCAACGATAGCAGTAGCCCGAGTGTCATTACGGCAGGCATCACGAAGTGAACGGTATTCAATTGGTTTTAAGATTTTTGGAGTATCATTTTCATATTTGGGATGTTTAACTTCAGTTGACGGATCAATTTCAATTAAGGCTTCATTTTTTAAGAAAGAAAAAAAATTCTTAATAGAATTAAGCTTACGGGAAATTGATTTGGCAGTATAGTCGTTTTTAGCTAAATCTTCCTTGAAATCGTTAATATGTTCCGGAGTAATGAGATTAATATCTCCTACTCCTCTGGCTGACAAAAAAGCAAACAATTGGTTGATATCACCCTTGTAGGCTACAATAGTATTAGTGGACTTGCCTTTCTGGGTAAGCGCCTGAGTGAAGGTATTTAATGAACTATTGAAAGATAAATCAGCCATGGTTATAGATATTTAAAACGACTTATAATAACATAAATTAGGACAATTTACAAATACTATGAAAAGAATAAAGAATTCAGTATTATTAATACTGTCAATAATTATCCTAATATCAACAATTTTTAATGTTATAAACCAGTATAACACCCTGAAAAGAGCCAAGAAAAAAAATGAGGAACTTAGGGTAAGTCTGGAAAAAATGGAAACCAAAAAACAACAATTAATTAAAAAAATAGAATATGCGACGACCAGTGCTTATATAGACCAACAAAAGAGGGAATTGTTGGCTTTGGGGACAGAGGGAGATGTATGGTTGGATTTGCCTAAAAATGAAGAGAAAATGGAATATAAACCAGAGATAAATGAGACAACAACAGAAACAAATTGGGAAAAGTGGATAAAACTGTTTACTGATTAAAAAACTTGTGCTAAACTTCCACCACTGAAGTCACCTAAACTTAGTTTGAGGTGGACTTAGGCAACATGCGGGGTAGTGTACGGCTGCACGTGAGGCTCATAATCTCACAGACCTGGTTCAACTCTAGGCCCCGCAACAAACAAAGAGGTCGTCATTAGTTTGACGGCTTTTTTGTTGAAAAATATTTTCAGAAGGCATATTTGACTATGCCCGATATATAGGTATAATACACCAGATAATACTATGTTACTCGATATAAGTATTATGAAATTAAGCACTTTAAAATCTAGAAGGGATGTATTTGGGTCATAAATTAAAAATGATTTAAATACATCCTTTCTAGGAAAGGAATACTTTGAAAGGAGGGAAAGCGGTGGAAAGTTGGATAAGATTTGCCCAACCAACCTTGATTCCAGCGGTGGAATGGGTGCTGGCGGTACTTTTGCTGACAGTGGTAGCGGTGGTGATAGCAAAAAATTGTACTGACGATAGGCTGATTAAGAGACGAATAATCTTAATCGGTACGGCTATCATCTGTATAATTATTGTGACTACTGCCGTGAGGCTGATTGAAGCATGGATAACCAACTCTACTGGCCGAACGACAATTGACACTCAATCAATCAACTACGACCGGTTTTCGCCAGAAAAATAGGAAAATAGAGAGAGGTATAAGGCAATGAAGAAGTGGAAATCATTCCTGGTTCTGGTCCTGACGGTGGTGATTGTTCTGGCGATGACAGCCTGTAGTGTCGGTAACTATGTGAACATTCCTTCCGGATACGTGGGAAAAATTCTGAGACCGACCGGTTGGGACGAGGATTGGTTGACGGCGGGTCAGGTTGATCTGGGAATTGCCAATAATAATGGTAGTTACAATCAGCTTGTCTTGCTACAGACTACCAGCGAGACTTATCTGGAGGCATTTGGTTCGATCGGGAGTTTTACTGATGGTCAGGATCATAGGATTTTGACACAGGACGGTGTGCCCTGTGAAGTCAACGTGACACTGAGAATGATTGTTCCTGAGGATAACGATTCCCGGGATGCAATTTTGGCTCAGGTGAGTCCGAAGCAGCTTTACAGCAACCTATCTACAGTTACCGGTATAACCGTTTCGGATATCTATTTGAAATTCGCCCAATCGGAGGTAAGAAGCGTAATTCGAGCAACTTTGGCAATGTACGAAAGCTACAATGCCATTTATGCCGATTACGCCAATGTTTCTGATAAGTTGGGTGAGAAAATCGGTGTGATATTCGATAAGGCTGGCGTGCCATTGAAGCTAATGCAGGTGGCTCTGTCGAATGTGAAACCTGACGAGACAGTGTGGTCGGCAAAGAATCAAAACGCAGCGGCGGCATCACAAGTATCGACCATCCAAGAGGTTGGTAAGGCAATAGAGGCCAACCCGGGATATCTGGAGTACATGAAGTGGCAATATCTTAAGGATATTGCTCAGACAGGAACTAATGTAACTATCGTTATCGGTGATAGTGGTGACAGCAACAATGCAGCGAATGACTTTGCGGCAGCGCAATATGTCATTGATAAACTGGAGGAGAGACTTCAGTTGCGCCAACCTCAGCCCCTGCTGAACAATCAAAGTAAGACATCTAGGGCTCTGGGGTGAGAGTATGTGGAAACACAAACTCTTTACCCGGGGCCCTAATTAATTAAAATATTGGTATAATTTCTGGTACAAATCAAGGCAGGGTAGCTCAGCTGGTTAGAGCGTAGCATTCATAACGCTAAGGTCGCGGGTTCGAGCCCCGCCCCTGCTACACATTAGATATTAGATGATAGATCTTAGATCGTAGAAAATTAAAATAAGGGTATGTAGCTCAGTTGGTTAGAGCAGTCCGAAATTTCGGACGAGTCCATGGTTATATTAAGATATATGGATACTTTAAAAATTTGGATGCATAGCTCAGTTGGTTAGAGCACCGATCTTATAAGTCGGGGGTCCATGGTCCGAGTCCATGTGCATCCACAAAATGGTTAGAGCAGTCCGAAATTTCGGACGAGTCCATGGTCTGAGTCCATGCATACCCACCCGTGGTACTGAAAAATATTTTGCTTGTAAATATATCCCCCTCTTTCATTCGATCAAGGAAATCTACTATTATCTTGAATTAAGCAGGGTCAACAGGTCTGGAGTCTCCGCCAGAAGCGGACAGGCATGCATGCCCACAAAAAAATTAGTATCTAATATTTAGATTGCTAAGAGAACGAAGCCACCGGTCATGAGAATTCCAGCTATAATGGTTTTCCAAGTAAAAGTTTCGTGGAAGAAAAATACTCCTAGTATGGCTGAAAATAGGGGATAAAATAATGTCATAAGAGAAGCCAAAGTTAGTGATGGAGCCTTTTGAAAGCCATAAATATATAAAAATTCGGCAACAACTAACCAAATAAAAGCACACAGAATAAAAGGCCAGATATTTTTGAAGGTGAATTGACCGATGGTATTTTTGAAGCCGATAAATAAAATCGGCAGAAAAATTAAACCGCTAATGACCGCCATTAAGCTACTAACGAGTAATGGATTGTAGTTGTTTAAAAATTTTCTGATTAAAACTCCACCAAAAGCATAAGCTATCTGAGCAAATATAATTAAAATTAGTCCAAACATAGGTTTATTTTAATATTCCCATAGCAGTAAGGACGTCGTCGAGGGTGGTTTGGGCCTCGAGAGCAGCTTTTTTGCTTCCCTCTTCGATAATACTGTCGATAATATCGAATTTACCTTCATATTGAGCGCGTCGCTCACGAATTGGAGTTAAAAATTTGTTAATGGCTAAAGCTAGCTTGGTTTTGACTTCGACATCACCTACTTGACCAATCAAATAACGCTTCTTAAGATCATCAACTTCGGCTTGGTTATCATTGAAAGCATCGTGATAAATAAAAACCGGATTACCTTCGACATGACCTGGATCGGTGGGTTTGAGATGGGTGGGGTCGGTATACATACCTTTAACCTTTTTATTAACAGTCTCCTCATCATCAGAAAGATAAATACAGTTACCAATAGATTTGCTCATTTTAGCCTGGCCATCAGTACCAATTAAAGTGCCGCCGTCACCAATCAGGGCTTTGGGTACAGGGAAAACTTCACCATAAAGTTTGTTGAAATCACGGGCAATTTCGCGGGTAACTTCGACGTGACTTTCCTGATCTTTACCGACGGGAACTAAATTAGCTTTGACCATAAGAATATCGGCAGCCTGAAGAACCGGGTAGTTTAATAGTCCTAAAGACGGCTGTTCGATGTGAAGATCATGCATAATATCTTTGAGCGTCGGAACCCGTTGAGCTCGGGGAACAGTGACTAAATTAGTGAATATGGTGGAAAGATAAGTAACTTGTGGAACACGACTTTGCTGATAAATAACACATTTGGCCGGGTCAATGCCAACAGAAAGGTAATCAAGGACTAATCCCCTAACCCGGTCGCGAATAGTGGAAGTACGTTCTTGGGAAAAATTGGTAGTTAAAGTATGAAGATCGGCTATAATAAAAAAACAGTCGAATTCATCCTGAAGTTTAACCCGATTTTTGAGGCTGCCAATGTAGTGGCCTAAATGAAGCGGACCGGTTGGCCGGTCACCGGTAAGAATGCGAGGTTTTTGATTTGTTTGAGTCATAAGTTTATTGATAGTTAAATTTTAACATTAAGAAAAAAGATTACTCCGATAAATCGGAGTTTGATAAATAGGCAAAATTTCTTCGTCTTTAACTTGAAATTTAGTCCTATTTAACAAAAAAAATCTCCCAATTGTCGGGAGATTTGGATATTTTTAAAAAATAGTTTTATGCCGTTAAAACATCTCCCGATTGGGCTAGTTGAAGTCGCCAAGAACGAGATAATTTTATGAATGACATAGTTGAGAGAATAATAGCACAAATTTAGGACAAAACCCACCCCCTCCGAAATTTCGGAGACTCTCCCTTGATGAAGGGAGGGCTTTATAAAAAAAATATTTTATTAAAGAGAAATGTGACAAAAATTATTTTTTGTTGGTATAATACACCTTAGTTTATAAGAGCCGAGGTCAGGTAGTCCCGCAGCGGCGGGACGAAGGGGCGCTAGGCAGACAAAAATAATGACCAAAGAAAAACATCAAGTGAAGGCAACCACCAGAACTGTTGCTGGGAGAAAAGTTAAACACTTAAGAAAAGAGGGGTTTTTACCAGCAACTGTTTATGGAAAAGCTTTTGAGTCTTTATCGGTTCAGTTTAATGCGGCTGAAATTGAAAAATTATTTAATGACATTGGAGAATCAACTTTAGTTGAGGTGATTTTGGATGAAAAAGAAAAATTACCTGTTCTTTTTAGAAACCCTCAATACCATCCAGTGGAAGGAAATATGATTCATATTGACTGTTATAAAGTTAATTTGAAAGAAAAGATTTCGGCAATGGTACCAATTGAATTTGTAGGCGAATCTCAAGCGGTTAAAGATGGTAATACTTTGGTAACAGTTACTGATGAAGTAGAAATTGAAGCTTTGCCAGCTGATTTGCCAGAAAGTATTGAAGTTGATTTGGCGGTTTTGGATAATTTGGAAGCAACTATTACTGTGGCTGATCTAAAAATTGATACTTCTAAACTAGAAGTTTTGACTGATGCTGAACAATTGATTGCTAAGGTTGAAGAACCACGAGCTGAAGAAGAAGTGGCTCCGGTTGAAGAAACAACTCCGGTTGATGTACCAGCGATGAATCAAAAGACTGACGAAGAAAAGGAAGCTACAGCTAAAGCCAAAGAGGAAGAAAAAGAATAATTTATTGAGTAATTTGATAGAAAAGCCTGTCAACGTCGGGCCGAACAGGGTCGAGTTGGTGGGCTTTTTTGATGGAATCGATGGCTAAGTTATTTTCACCTAAAAGGGACTGAGATTTGGCAAGCTCGATATAATCATCGGCAGTTTTTTGATTATTAACGGCGAGTTGATCAATTTTCTTTTGAAGTTCCTGGGGTTGATGGTTTAGTTTGTAAGTAATTACTTGATCGGGATTTAATTTATTTTCTAGAGTGGCAGCATGAGCCCAATCCCCATTTTGAACTAAAAGATGCCAAAAATCGAGACGACCTAGATAACTGGTACTACCAACTAAACTGGATAAATTAATTTTGGCTTGGGTGTATTTGTCCGGTTTTTTTTGGGAAGAATAGAAATTAGTGGTAAGAAGAGTGATTAAAATCAGAATAACGAATATTTTAGATTTCATACTCAATCTTCCCCTATTCCCCCTTCTTTCACAAGACGGGGGTAAAACAATTCCTTTTATAATTAATTTTTACCTGTAGGCCAGGAGGAAGAAATTAAAAGTTCTTTGGGTAAATTATACTGGGAAATTAGGTCTTGATAAACAGTTTCGGTGATAAAAGGAATAAAGGGATGAAGTAGTTTGAGACAGGTTATTAAGACTGTTAATAAAACTGAAACAATAATTTCGGCATTTGATTTGTCCGAATATTCGGGTGAATCAAGTCTTTTTTTGGCGCCTTCGATATAGATATCACAAAATTCGTGCCAAAAAAATTGGTAAAGGTCTTCGCTGGCTTGGCCAAAACGATAATTATTTAAATTTTTGGTAGTGGAAATAATTAAATCATTAAGTTTGGTGAGAATAGATTGATCAGCTTGATTCAAACCCTTCCCCAACCCTTCCCTTGACAGGGCAGGGAGATCTAATGTGGAAATTTTGAGGTCGGGATTGGTTTCGCGGAGGCGGTCGATAAGCATTTCGACAAAGCGGGAGGCGTTCCAAATTTTGTTAACGAAATTGCGTTGGGCGCGGATTTTATCTTCGGAAACGACAAAATCACTAGCCGGAGCAATACCATAAACCAGAGACATACGGAGAGCATCAGTGCCATATTTTTCGGTCATATCAAGCGGATTAATGACATTGCCTTTGGATTTACTCATTTTTTGGCCTTTGGCATCGGTAACTTTGGAGTGAAGATGAACAGTTTTGAAAGGAACATCACCAGTTAGATAAAGACCAAACATGGTCATGCGAGCGACCCAAAAAAATAAAATGTCCCACAAAGTGTCCATGACGGTGGTGGGGTAAAAATAATCAAAATCAGGGGAAGATTTAGAAGGATCAGTGGTGTTGAATTCAAGAGTACTGAGAGGCCATTGGCCACTTAAAAACCAAGTATCAAAAGTATCAGTTTCCTGAATTAAATTTTTGGACTGACATTTGGGACAAGAATCAAGATGTTCGACAGTAAAATTAGTACCGACAGGGGCAACTAAGGATTGCAGACCATTATTAATTTCATCAAAAGAATATTTATCTTTTAAATCACGATAAAAACCAGAAACTATATTCTTATTTTTGTCGAGAAAATTTAATTTGATGTCAGGATGACAATCTAAACAATACCAAGCCGGAATACGAGGTCCCCAAACAATCTGACGGGATATGTTCCAATCACGAATATTTTCCATCCAAGTAGTAAAGGATTTTTTGAAACGAACGGGGAAAAATTTGAGTTTGCCAGTTTTGGCAGCGTCGATAGCGGGCTTGGCAAGGGAATCGATTTTGACATACCATTGAGGAGCAGTGATAGGTTCGATGGGGTGGCCACAACGATAACAATGACCAACTTCATGAGAATAGTTTTTAATTTTTTCCATGAAACCGGCGGCAGTTAAGTCGTCGATAACCATTTGGCGAAGCTTCTGGGGGTAAAAACCACGATATTTTTCGGGGACATTGTTGTTGGATTTACCGTCGTAATCGAAGATGCGAACAAACTCTAAATTGTGTTTTTTGGCCATGTCATAATCTTCGGGAGAATGAGACGGAGTGACTTTAACAGCACCGGTACCAAATTCCATATCAATAGTATCTTCCCCTATTACAGGGATTTCTTTGTTGACTAATGGGAGAGTAACGGTTTTATCAATTAAATTCCTATATCTTTCGTCCTTGGGATTAACAGCGACAGCAGTATCGCCAAGCATGGTTTCGGGACGGGTAGTAGCAACAGTTATGGGGCCATATTTAATGTACCAAAGATGAGAGTCGACAGTTTTATGATCAACTTCGAGATTGGAAAAAGCAGTGCCGCAACGAGTACAGTAATTAACGATTTTTTCATCGCGATATACCAGACCATCCTGATAAAGTTTTTTGAAAGTAGCTAAAACATTTTCGACAATGGCTGGTTCTAAACTGTAGTGATAACGAGTCCAATCCATAGAAAAACCGAGTTTCTTCATTTGGAATTGATTTAGTTTTCGGTTATCTTCGACAAAATCCCAAATCATTTGGTAAAGAGTTTGGCGATCAAAATCAAAACGACTTTTGCCCTCTTTGGCTAATCTTTTTTCAAAAACAAATTGGGTTTCAATACCGGCGTGATCACCACCCGGCAACCAAAGAGTGGGTTGACCAAGCATGCGGTGGAAACGGACTAAAATATCTTGGATAGTGAACAGAGCGTGACCCATGTGCATGGGATCGTTGGCATTGGGAAGTGGAAGAATTATGGAATAAGGATTATCTTTAATTTTGGCAACTTTGGGATTTTTGGGGACTTTGGGAGTGAAGGCGCCAGAATTTTGCCAAAGGTCGTAAATTTGGGCCTCAGATGCGGGATTGTAAACTTTGTCCATGAGGATATTTTAGCACGAAACTCTTTTTATCTGTCCTTTGACAGAACAAAAGTTTAATGAAAAAGATGATAATGTAGATAAGTTTTTATTTATATAAAAAATTTTTTGGTTTTAGAAAATAATGGAAAATACTGGCGAAAAATTTATAGCAATAAAGCATAGTGATAATAGTCAAACTACTGTTGAGCTCATAAATAAAGAGGACGGCAAAATTCATTCGGGATTACATAAGGTTGTTGCCGCAGTTTTGTCAAAAGACGGCGAAGATGATGGGAGAAAGATAGAAATCCCTATGATTAGAAAAAAAGTAGCATCCGCAGATGGTTATTGTGAATATTGGGAAAGATTAAGAAAGGCCGCTATTCCGACTATACCTACCGTTAGGAAAATTAGTGAAAATGAAGTTTTAATGACCGATTTAACAAAAGACGGAAGTTCATTTTATGGTAAAGATAGTGTTTTTGGTTGTTTTAATAGATTTAAAAAAAATGAAATTAATATCTTAGATAGGTATTTTTTAGCTATTCAGACAAGTGTTTTAGAAAACGAGATAAGGGGGATATCTCGTAAAGCTGATGAAAATGGAATAGTTTTACCGATTGACGACCCGTTTGATTTATTGGTTCATCCTGGTGGTAGTTGGGAAGTATTAGTACTAGACCTAGAAACAGAAAGCTACAATACTTCAGAAGATCAGATTAGGATGTTTAATATTGAGAGTGTTGGTCATTATTTGACTTTGCTGAAAATAAATAGAAATAGTTTATTAGGGAAAGAACCCCCATCGATTATTTCTTAGGTCTAATCTGGTTGGGTAGAATTTACTAGAAAATTTGAGTGATAAAATTAGGGATATGACTCAAGAAGAAATATATAAACTTCACCAAAAATATGCCGAAGGAGAAAAGCAAAAAGAATTGTTGGATTTGGTCTGGGGACATAGCCTGATTGTCAGAGATATAGCTATGCAATTGGCCGATAATTTGATTAAAAAAGGAATAAAGATTAATAAAGAATTGGTGGAAATTGGAACATTAGTACACGACATCGGTTGTTATGATTATTATAAAAAAATTAATAATATGCCGTATATTTTGCATGGGGTAAGAGGTTATGAGATTTTGAAAAATGAGGGTTTTGAGGAAGAAATTGCCAGAATAGCGACGATACATTTGGGTGTAGGGTTAATAAAAGAAAATGTATTGGCAAATAATTTACCATTGGAAGCAAAAGATTATATTCCAATAACTTTAGAGGAAGAATTGGTGGCTTATGCAGATAATTTTCATTCTAAGAAGGGCCCGGTTTTTATAAATTTTAGTGAAGCTAAAGAAAAATTAGCTGGTTTATGGAGTGAATCGCCGATAATTTTTGAAAGGTTTAGGAAAAAGTTTGGAGAACCGGAAATTAAACCCTAACCCTTCCCTTTCCCTTGACAGGGCAAGGGTAAAAGCCAATTAGACTAGGTTGATGATATAATTTATGTGATAGAAATAGTGGAAATTAAGACAAAACCTAATGTTCAATCTCCCCTACCCCCTCTTTGACACGAGGGAGAAAAGACAAACCCCTCAGTCCCTCGTTGAACTCGGGACAGCTCCCTTTGACAAGGGAGCCTCTAAAAGAAAAAATATGGAGATAATTGATATTAAAAATAACTATAATCAAGTAATAAAAAAAACAGCTGAAATAATTTTGGCTGGTGGATTAGTAGTGTTTCCGAGTGATACGGTTTATATTTTGGCAGTGGATGCGACTAACGAAAATGGAGTAAAAAAGTTACTCGAATTTAAAAATAGGTGGACCGGAAAAGCCATTTCGGTAGCCGTGTTGGATGAGAAAATGGCTGAGGATTATGTGGTGTTAAATGAAAACAGCAGAAATATTTATGAAAATTTGTTGCCGGGACCGTTTACTATTGTAAGTGAAGGCAAGCATCAAGTAGCTGCCGGAATTGAGGCGGAAAATGGAACTTTGGGAATAAGAATTCCGGATAATAAATATATTCATGATTTGGTGGAATTGGTGGGTAAACCAGTGACGGCAACTTCGGCAAATTTGTCAGGGAGGACACCGAATTATTCGATTCAAAGTTTTTTGAGGCCATTGTCAAAAAAGAAAAAAGCTATGATTGATTTGATAGTTGATGGCGGTAAATTGCCAAAAAATAAACCCTCAACGGTGATTGATGCGACTGAATCGGAAATAAAAATTTTAAGACGAGGAGATTTGATTACTGGAAAAACTACCAGTTTCATTAGCAAGTCGGAAAAAGAGACAGAAAAGATTGCGGAGTTTTTGTTGAAAAGATCCAATCTTCCCCCTTCCCCCTTCTTTCACAAGACGGGGGTAAAACAAAATAAGCCGTTGGTGTTTTTATTGAGCGGAGATTTGGGTTGCGGAAAGACAGTTTTTAGCCGGAAAATAGGACATTTATTGGGAGTAAAGGAAAAGATTACTAGTCCAACTTATATGATTTATAATGAGTACAAAACCCTAACCCCCTCCCCCTTTCCCTTGACAGGGCAAGGGGAGAAAATGATCAAATTTTTACATATGGATTTGTATAAAATTACATCGGAAAAAGATTTGGAGGAAATAAAATTTCTTACTCTATTTTCTGAAGATACAGTCAGTTGTATTGAATGGCCGGAACAAATGGGAGAAAAATTTTTGAAAAAATTGAGAGAAAAAACTAAGGTAGTTTCGGTGAATTTTGAATATATAGATCAGGAGACGAGAAGTATTAGTTTCTCAGCTGATCAGTTGGTCAGATAATCAGATCAAAACCCCTCAGCCCCGACTAAAGTCGGGACAGCTCCCTCGCCTCGAATTCGAGTCGGAGCGGGCCTTAATGAAAAGGAGCCTTTTAAAAATTATGGTAAAATGCCTAAATTTAAAACATATGAATAATAAAGAAAATCCAAATAGAATATTAGCTCCAAAAAAGAGAGATAAGGGTAGAGAAAAATTTTGAGATGCAGATTTTACTAGAGTAATTTGAAGGAAGAGATAAAGGTTTCACACTCGGTTTTGAGAGTGGCATTGCCATTGTGGACACATTGAATAGTGTAGTTTTTACTATTGGATTGAATATCGACAATGGTTTGAGCGGCGATGTCGTAGCGGAATGATGGTTGGCCAGCAATCAAAGAGTTATCGTCAAATTGACGGTCAGGGTGAGTCCAGGACCATTGACCGTTTAAGCCAACATGAACGGCAAAATTACCTGAGGACAGGTAAAAGGTATAGCGATTACCGGAGCTTTCGGTATCCTGATAAAGTTTTCTGCTGGTAGAGTAGTCGACAGAAAAACCATCTTGGTCAGAGGTAAAAGTTTCGATACCAGATGAAGAAGTTGAAGTTGGGGTAGTGGTTGGAGTGAGGACTGGTATTTTGGTTGGAGTAATAGTATTTTTGGCGGTAGTTGGGGTAACTTTTCCGGAAATAGAGGCAATTGGAGTGATAATTGAGGCAGAGGTAGAGGCTGGAGTGATAGTATCGGTTTCTTCATCCGGTGAATCAGTTGGGAGTAATTCTATTTTGGGAGTGGTTTCGGAAGTATAAATGTTTTGTTGGTTGGTTTGATAAACTTGAAAGAGGAAATACCCACCAATTACTGATAAAATCAGCAGAAATAAACCTAAAATTAAATAAGTACTATTTTTAGTTGACATATTTATAGTTAATAATACAAACAAATGAAAATATTGGCAATAGAGACGAGTTGTGATGATACTTGCGCGGCTGTTTTGGAAAACGACCGAGTGCTGTCAAACGTGATTTCATCGCAGACTGATTTGCATGCCAAATGGGGCGGAGTAGTGCCGGATATTGCTAAAAGAGCACATACGGAGAGAATTGAGGCAGTAATTGCGGAAGCATTAAAAAGAGCAAAACCTTCCCCTTCCCTTGACCCTCCACTTCGGCGGGCAGGCAGGGTGGGGCATAAATTATCCCCTGAAGAAATAATTGAGAGAGAAGTTAAAAATATTGATGTGATTGGGGTGACACAGGGGCCGGGGTTGGCAATTGCTTTGGGGATTGGAGTAAATAAAGCCAAAGAACTGGCGAAAAAATATAATAAAAAATTGGTGGCGGTAAATCATATTGAGGGGCATATTTGGGCAAATTTTTTGAAAAATAAAAAGGGAAAACCGGAAAGAGAATTGGAATTGCCGGCGATGGCATTGACGGTGTCAGGAGGACATACAAAAATAATACTAATTTCTAATAACCAATTTCTAAGTCAAAACCTAGAAGAACTCAATCTTCCCCCTTCCCCCTTCTTTCACAAGACGGGGGTTAAAACAAACCCTTCCCAAACCCTTCCCTTGACAGGGCAGGGCTTAAAACTCAATCTTCCCCTAACCCCTTCTTTAACAAGACGGGGAATAAAACAGAAGTTAATTTATACGGTTGTTGGAGAGACGTTGGATGATGCGGCGGGAGAGGCTTTGGATAAAGCGGCAAAAATGTTGGGGTTGGGATATCCGGGCGGACCGATTATAGAAAGATTGGCGAAAGACGGTGAGATAAATTTCTTGGATCTTCCCCACCCACTGGCTGACAAAAAAATATTGGATTATAGTTTTTCGGGTTTAAAAACCAGTTTTTATTACAAAATAAAAGATTGGCCAAAAGAAAAAATTTATCAAAATTTGAATAATTTGGCGGCGACTTTTCAGAATGCAGTGTTGGAAACATTATTGAGAAAATATAAATTGGCCATAGCTAGATACCAACCAAAAACGTTGCTAGCAAGCGGCGGAGTGTTGGCAAATTTGGAATTGAGAAAAAGGTTAAGAAAATTAGCCAAAGAAGTTAATTTACCAATTTATATGCCGGTCCATAAAAATTTAAATACAGATAATGCGGCCATGGTTGGAAGAGTGACATATAATAAGGCACTGATGGGAGAATATGTTGAGGATATAGACGCGTTGGATAGAGACCCGAGACTTACTATTTAATTAAGAATTAATAATTAATAGTTAATAATTAATAGTTAAGAGTTAATTTTTTGATGTTTTTAATATTTTAGTAATTATCTTGATAATTTCTTCACAATCACTTATTAATGAACAACTTTGAGTTTGATTTAAATAACCACTTTTGTTTAACAAATTAATCCAATAAAGAGTTTCTCTTGATTCTTTATAGGCGACAGAGATTTTAGAAATAAAGTCTTTTTTGGATTGACCGCCAAGAGCTTCTTGAATATTTGCTCCGATTGACGTGCCACTTCTGAGTAATTGTTTGGATAAAATAAATTCTTTTTTATTTTCTTTAAGATATTTATAGAGATTAATTATTCTGAGAGCAAAATCAAAACTTTTTTGAGAGACAATACTGTCTTTCATTTTTTTAATTAGTAATTAATCTTAGTTGGTGGGGCCGCGGCGATAGACGGCGGCCCAAGGGACAAAGTTTGATTGAAAAGTTTTTTGATGAATAACTTGGCCGTCTTTGTCGGTGACAGTCCAATCGAAAGCAGTTTTGAGACCGGGAATGGCATGTTCATCCTGAATAACTTTGCCGACAGGAAGAGTAGGGTCGTCAATCCAAACATCGGGAGGAGCTGGAGTAGCGTCCCATTGACGATAATTGCTGATTTCAACTTTGCGACCATCAGAAGTGCCGTAAATTTCGTAAGTTAGACGGCGAGCGTCCATATCGAGAACACTTTGAATAAGCAGATAATGAGCGGTATCATTGGTAAATTTTAAATCGGGACTAGGGATAAAAACAGTAGCGTCGAAGCCGGGTTTAGAATCTTCTTCGTAATAACTAACCCGATAGGCATGGGCTTTACGCTCGGTAATATCTAAACCAGCATTGAGCATGGCCCGAAAAAGAGTGGTAGAAACCTGGCAGATTCCCCCACCGACATCAAGTTCAGTTTTACCCTGACGAATAATGTAAGCTTTGGCGTAACCAGCTTCAAGAGTAACCTCACCCAGTGATTTAATAAAAGAAAAGGTATCGCCAGGGGCAACTAAAATTCGATTAACAATGGATGAGCCTTTGGTGATATTGACATTACGGGTAGCGCTGGAATGCTTGAAAGTAGAAGTGCCACTGCCAATAAGTTCTTTTATCCCGAGATCATTGGCATCGGAGTTTTTAATTTTAGGTTCGGTAGATTGATAAGAGAGATTAAATTCAATACTGGTTTTGTCGGAGTTCTCTAAATTAGTAAAAGCAGAAATAATATCTTGGGAAAGTTGATCGGAATCGATGTCAATACCATTTTTGGCAGTCTGGAATTCTAAAACTTTATTATTTTCAAATTTAAAAACGGCATCAATAGGATCATGTTTAAAACTTTGAGAAGTGTTTTGGGAATATAAATTAATTTTATCTTTTTGAAAACCATTATCGAAATCTATCCAAGAAATTAAGGTTTGATCGTTAAGGGTTACCCGATCGGAGGGGGTAATTAGAACAATGGATTTACCGATTAACTTTTGAGCTCGGGAAATAGTTTGATTAACTTGATTTTGATCAGGAATAGTACCAATAGAATTAAGAGGAAGAGAAATTGTTTCGGTAAAATTGGCAAATTCGAGATTGTTAAGAATTTGTTCCTGAAGTTTACTTTGATCAAGACTTAGTCCGATAGAACCAGAGTTAGTAGAAATTTTTTTGTCTTTAAGAATAAGTTCGGTAGGAATAAAAGGTTTGTCGATTTGAGAAGCAATGTTTTCGATGGCCTGAGATAGTTGATGAGAGTCGTAGTTAACACTGAGAGAAAATTCTTTGGGATTAAAAAAGTATTTAATGTAATTAAATAAGCCTTCATCAAGACGACGATAAAGAATATTACCGGCGATTCTGTTAGTGTCAAGAGAAGCAGAGATAGAGGCGGTGGAAATGTCAAAGTTTTTTCCTTGATATTCAACTTTAATGTTGGTTGGCAAGACAAAATCCTGGTTGAGTTTATCAATAATTTGACTGCGGGACAGATGAGAATAATCTTTGCCTAAAATTTTGGTATTACTGGCACTTTTGTTGTAATTGATGATGAGGGGAGCAAATAAAAAAAGGAGTGGAAAAAGAGTAATGATGAAGGCGACTAATAAGTTTTTGGTAGTGGATTTCATATTAAAAACGGTTATCCATGGCCTGATTGGCTAGTTGGTCAGCTAATTTATTAAATTCACGGCGAACATGGGTGTATTTGATGGGTAGATTGATTTGAGTAAGTAATTGTTGAACTTGGGCAAAGAGGGGTAAGAGGGTTGGGGCTTTAACTTTATAGATGCCTTGAAGTTGACGAATCATGAGCTGAGAGTCGGCAAAAAAATTTACCTGAGAAATCCGATAAAGGGTTTGGTGTTTTTTAACCCATTCCAGAGCAGCAATAATACCAGAATATTCAGCTTCATTGTTGGTTTTTATGCCCAAAAATTTTTCTTCCTGATAAAGCGGTTTATTTTGATCGTCGTAAATAACTAAGCCATAACCGGAAACACCCGGATTACCCCGAGAACCACCATCAGTATAGACATTGATAAGCATAAGAAATGATAACAGGAAAATAATTACTAATTAATAATTAAGAATTAATAGTTAAACCCTTTGTCGTGATAAATCACGACATTTCCCTTAAAAAGGGAAACTAAAAAGGTTTTATTCTAAAAAGAAGAGGCAGAACATGAGACCAATGCCCAAAAGAAGACAAATTAGCTGAGTAGCGGTAATGGAGATTTTGGGGTCGTGGCGGTGGAGCTCGGGAGTTAAGTCGGTGAGAGCTAAATAAATAAAGCCGCCGGCAGTAATGGGAATAAGATAGGAAGAAAAATCATAGTTTAAAAAAGAGATAAGAAAAACACCCAAAAAACTAGTAAGAGAAGTAATAAAGTTATAAAGAACGGTTTTTTTGAGGGGAACTTGGTGGTGGATAAGAATACCAAAATCACCTATTTCCTGGGGAATTTCGTGGAGAATTACAGCTAAAGTAGTGGTTAAACCAACAAAGGTGCTGATTTGGTAACTGGCGGCGATGAGGGCGCCGTCAATAAAATTGTGAACGCTATCGCCAATTAAATTTAGGGTGATAACATGTTTTTCTTCCTGGTGGCAATCAATTTCGTGGCAATGATGCCAACGAAGAATTTTTTCCAGAATGAAAAAGAGGATAATGCCAAATAAAATAAGTAAAGAAGAAGTGGATTTTGATGGAAAAAATTCAAAAGACTCAGGGATTAAATGAATAAAAGCATCGCCAAGCAGGCCACCAACAGCAAAGCTAACCAGAAAGAGAGTGATTTTTTGGATAGTTTTTTGGTTGATAAAAACAAGAGACAGACCAATAAGAGAAAGTAAACTAACTATAAGAGTAGATAAAAGTGATAAGATGAATGGTGACATATGGTTTATTTTACCAATAAAAATTGAATGTGGTAACTACCGATTGGTTTAGGGTATGATATAAGTGTGGATCTTGAAGATATAAAATCACCATTACCGCCAAGAAGGGTAAGTATTCAAACCGAACCTGAACCAGAAGAAAAACAGGTATTGGAGATACCTGAAGACAGGTTAAATCCGCAGGAAACTACGGTTTTTAGTGAAACTAAATTAAAAAGTGAAAGTAAATTGGCTTGGGTCAAAAATAAATGGGTAATGAGAGGAGTAGTAGTAGTCTTGGTATTAATAATAGGTTTAGGAGGGTTTAAAATAATTGGAAACAAAAAAGCTATTACAGAGACAGTGACTTTGAACTATTGGGGATTGTGGGAAGATCCATCGGTAATGAATACAATCATAAGCGACTTTGAATCTAAAAATCCAGGAATAAAAGTGAATTATAAAAGGGGTCAAAGAACAGATTACAGAACTCGTTTAACTAGTAAATTAACAAAAACAAGTAATGGGGATGAAGATGTAGATGTATTTAGGTTTCATAATACCTGGATACCAATGATGAAGGATTATTTGGAGCCAGTACCGACGGAAACGGCAACAGCAATAGGGCTAGAAAATGATTTTTTGGATATTTATAAAAATGATTTGAAATTGAATGGAAAATGGGTGTCGGTACCAATAATGTATGATGGTTTAGCTTTATTTTATAATAAGGAATTATTAAATAAAGCTGGTTTGCCAATACCGGATGATTGGTGGGAGTTAAGAGAATCGGCAATTAAATTAACTCAAAAAAATGAAGATGGTAAGATAATGGTAGCGGGAGCAGCTTTGGGGCTGGCCAATGTTAATGTGGATCATTGGAGTGATATTGTGGGATTAATGATGAAGCAAAATAACATAAATTTAGCTAAAATTTCTTCGACAAGTACGGATGAAAATCTTGAAGATGTATTAAAATTTTATGCTTCTTTTGCCAAGTCGGTTAGTAATGTTTGGGATAGTTCGCTACCAAATTCGACATCTTTATTTGCGGCCGGAAAATTGGCATTTTATTTTGGACCATCATGGCGAGTATTTGACTTGCAGAATTTAAATAAAGATCTGGATTATGGAATTACTACAGTACCTCAATTACCGACTCTGGGAGTAACAAGTACTGATAGTACCCAATTAACAGACAACCATTGGGCAAGTTACTGGACTGAAGGGGTTAATAACAAGAGTAGACATAAAGAAGCAGGGTGGAAGTTTTTGGAATATCTAAGTTCGGTTGAAGCATTGGAAAAAATGTATACGGCCGAGTCGCAATTAAGAACTTTTGGAGAAATATATCCAAGGAAAAGTATGTCAGAAAAACTTAAGAGTAATGAAAAAGTTTGGCCGTTTTTGTCGGTAGCTAATAAGGCCAGTAGTTGGTATTTGGCTTCGGAAACCGGAGATGAAGGGGTTAATACGGAGATGCAAAAATATTTTACGGATGCAATTAACGGTTTATCAGGAATCAGTGGAAGTGCAACTGAAACAACTGAAATTATAACCAAATTAAAGAACGGAATAGCTCAATTACAAAAAAAATATAATTTAACTAAATAAGGCAAACCTTAACCCGACCCTGTTTCCTAACCCTCCACTTCGGCAGGCAGGGCAAGGGTAAAAAATAAAAATATGATTGCGGTAAATTTTAAGATTTATGAAAATACTTTTGGAGATGGAGTAGAAAAATTAGCTAGAATTTGTAAAAAAGTGTCAGAAAAGACGGGGGTCAAAATAGTGCCGGTGGTATCGGCGTTGGATGTTAGAATGGTTAAGGAAAAATTGGGAATGGAAGTTTGGGTTCAAAATGTGGATGAATTTTTTGAGGGAGCAAAATCAGGGTCAATATCGCCTATTCAAGTAAAAGAGGCAGGTGGAGACGGGACTTTATTAAATCATTCTGAATGTCGAAAAAAGCCCGGAACAATTAAAAAAATGCTTAAAGCCTGGCCAAAAAGTTTTACTTTAACACTGTGTTTAAGTAGTTTGGGTCAAGCTGAAAGTTGGGCGAAAAATGTTAAACCTAATTTTATTGCTTATGAACCAAAAAACTTGATTGGAAGTAAAGATAAGTCGGTGGCGACAGAGAAACCAGAGATAATTAAAAAAATAGTTAAAATGTATCCTAAAATACCGGTTTTAGTAGGTGCGGGAATACATTCACCAGAAGACGTAAAAGTTTCTTTAAAATTAGGAGCTAAGGGAATTTTGATTTCATCTTATATTGTTAAAAACAAGAATCCCGAAGAAAAATTAATGGAATTAACCAAGTGTTTTATTAAAAATAAGTGATTTTTATTAATGGTTGCTGTATACTCGTATCATGGCATCAATAGATAATTTGCTCGTCTCTTTGCTAGTAGATGAGGTGGTCGGGGGTTTTATAGTAACAGTACCCCCAGGTCATGTAGGGTGTATTTATAGTGTTTTTAGGGGGGTGTTAAAAAATGTCTGGCATCCGGGGATGCATTTTAAGGTACCAATAATTCATCGGGTAAAACTTTTTAATGCTCAGCTGATTGAATATACGGTAGCCAAGGATATTATACTGAAAGATAATAAAGAGATCATGGGTGATGAAGTGATTAATGCGGTAACTTCGGATAATAAGTTTGTAGCCGTGGAAGCAACAGTTTTGATTAAATTAGATACCGAGAGATTGCCGGAGATTTGGCAAAATATTGGAGAAAATTTTGTGTCGAAAGTGGTCCGACCAGTAACTAGAAGCCGAATTAGAAAAGTATTGACTAATCATACTTTAATGAATGCTTTGTCGACTGACAGAAGTTTGATTGAAGAAGAAGTAACTAATGAGTTGAGAGAATCTTTGTCGGGTCACGGTTTGAATGTGGAAAATTTTTATTTGAGTTCCTTGACCCCGATTGAAGGCTGGCAAATAACTGATGGTGATTTGCCCAAGGCAATGGAGGTTGAAGTGATTCAGCCAAAAACGGCCGAACAGATTAAAAGCGAAAGATTGTTTACTAACCAGCCAGAGTCAGGTACCAACAACGACTTAGGCCATAGGATGTAAGACTGCTAAGAGCAGAGTTGAGAGTGGAAAAACTGGTAGCGACATCATCAAAAAGAATGAGGTTTTGAGGAATGGGTAAAATTGGAGTAAAGGCTTGATGAAGGTTTTCTAATCGTTTTGGGTGACTTTTAATTTTTGCCTGTGAATGGGTATATTTAGACCGTAAAATAATCTGATCAGAAAATTTGAGATTTAGTTTTTGAGAGATAGATTGACCAAGTAGAACAGATTGATTAAATCCACGCCAGTTTTGGCGGGAGTAATGAAGAGGAATAGGAGTTAGAACAAAATTATTTTGTTGCCAGTATTTAATCAGATGAGGATAACATTTTTTGAGTTTTTGAGTAAAAATATTACTCATTTCGTCGGTGATATCGGTGGTAAATTCATATTTTAAAGATTGAATAGCGCGACGAATAAGGCCATGGAAATAAAAAAGACTAAGCCGGCCCTCTTTGGGTGGGTGGGAAGAAAATTTGGGAGAATGATATTTAATTTGTTGTTGACAGTTAGGACAAAAATATTGACCGGCACGGCCGCAACCAAAGCAGGTTTTAGGAAAGAGAAGGTCGATGATAAAAGACATATTAATTAATAATTAAGAATTAATAATTAATATTAATACACAATCTCCCCCTAACCCCCTTCTTTGACCCACCGACAGTTTCTCAGTCTGGTGGGCAGGCAAGAGGGGGAATCAAAACCCCTCAGGCTCGCTTTTCTCGCCAGCTCCCCTTGATAAAGGGGAGCAATTTTTCTTTATAGTGTCCGTGGTAGGATGAGGATAAAACCCTTTGTCACGATAAATCGTGACATTTCTCCCGCAGTAGCGGGACTTACGCCTTAAAAAGGGAAACTTTAAAATAAACCCTAACCCTTCCCTTTCCCTTGACCCTCCAGAGGCGGGCAGGCAGGGCAAGGGTAAAGCAAAGTTAGTCTAGTTTTTTGGACAAAAAGGGCCAAATTTGATAAAATACAAGCTCTGGAGATGTATTGCATCGACGGAGCATGAACTTTAAAAAACGGCAAGCCGACTTTGATCCATTGAGTCGTTTCGTCCATAGGACGATCAGCCTCTGGCTGAAAACAGGGTTAAAACAAAAAATGCTAAAGAAAAACTTAGCAAGTTAGCTACCGATTTCACTGCCTATTTAGGTAAGGTTGCCGGTACTTCTTATCAACCAGCTTTGGCTGTTTGCTAAGAGACTCATCACTTAGTTTTCTGTTTCGAGGGGAATTGGGTGGTGTAAATTAAATCGAAATGCAATCTCGATCTTCTCGGTTAGATCGTGGATTAAAGCGAGGGGTAATGCCCTCAACAATCGACATCCCGACACATTTTATGAATTTCTGTCGTCGGGAGTGTAGGTCAAAATTCTTTAAGCTTGTAGATGTTTTTTTGAGTCTGCTTTCGGACCCGGGTTCGTTACCTGGCATCTCCGCCTTCGTCCCGCAGTAGCGGGACTACGGCGTGACGCAGTCCGCTTTTTTTTGATTACTACTTCTATCGAATTTTGTGTCAGAATTATTTATATATTGGGTTTATATATTGAAATGTAGTGATAATGGATTTTATGTTGGATGTACTGATGATTTAAAGAAAAGGATAGAAAATCATAAAAATGGTGAAGTTAAAGAAACGAAATATAGATTACCAATAACTTTAAATAGTTATTTTGGTTTTAAAGAGAAACAAATTGCTTTTAATTTTGAAAAGTATTTAAAAACAGGATCAGGTAGAGCTTTTGCTAAAAAGCATTTCAGGATTATGGTCACTGAGTGATTTTTTGGGTTTTTTATTTTAGGAGATATCTCGGACAAGGTAGCACTGATGGGTAATATCGTAACCGTTGAAATTGAAAGTTTCTTTAAGTGGGATATTCTTTTGATCCCTGACGTATCTGGAGATAACATAGTTATTGGTGACAGAATAGTTAGAGATGGTTCCTTGTGTACCCGCAGTAATAATTTTTTTAATTCCCATATTTTTAGCAATTGGAGCAAGATGGCCAACAAAAGATTCAAAGAATTTACCAATATCAACTGATTGTTCATTGGGAATATCAAAGGCACGGATTAAAAAAACTGGTTGATTATCAGCATCTTCAACTTTGAAGACTAATGTAGATCCAATAAATTCTGGATTTTCTGATTTGCTATTAGCAACAAATTTGTATGGAACTAAGTCTGGATAAGTTTTTAATAGAGGGTACACTTTGGTATAACAAACATCAGCCATATAGCCTGACATTTCACCAATAAGGCCACGATCAGGAATTATTGCTGTTGTTTGGTTCTGACCTAATTGAATGACAACAAAAGATTCCCGATAAGAATTTAATTCATTAATAAAAGATTGGAAAGAAAGATTTTTCTTGAATGGAGTGGAATATTTTTTAACAACTTCGAAAGTTGATTCGCTCCAATAGCCGTCTTGATTCTTGGTTTCAAAATTTAAAACATGGTCTTTGATGGTGTTATTTATAAGGTCAGTCATCTGACTAACAGCTATTGGGGTATTGTTGCTTTCCAATGAATTTTTAATGTTTTCTTTCCACCCGGGAGAATTTTGGTGTTTATCAAAGACTTTTTTAAAGACTAGCTGGCGAAGAATAGAATTGTATTTTTCTTGATCAGCACCTAAACCTAAAGTAAAAGGAATTAGCTTTGATAATAAACCATCGACGGAATTTGAAGAAGAAATCAGTTCTATTTCTCGGATGAAAGCATTTATTTGTTTTTGGAGATACTCTTGTTTTTTAGAATTACCACCGCTATCACTTGATGACAATTGAGAAACTCTTTGATTAAACATTTCAATTAAAATACTTTTTTCTGAAGAAATATCATTACCATCAACAATAGCTTTAAGTATTTCTTCACTCAAGACGGTGAGAGGTTGACTATCACTGATTTTTTTATCTGTTTCAACTTTAATGGAATTAGTGCTGATAATCTCTGGATAAAACTCACTGGGTAATGGGTTAATTTCTCCGTTTGATAAATTCTGGGAGAAATCAGAAATAATAGTTTGAATAGGAATTCTTGTAAAACGATTAACACTGTGGCCGGTAGCAATAGAAAGGGATTCGATCTGGAATGGGGTTAAATTTGATAAATCAGTTAACGGTTCTGGGCTAAAACAAATTTTTTGGATTTTTTTAACTTCTCGTCTTAGGTCTTCAATAGAAAAAATTCCACTTTGCAAAAGCTCTTCTGGAAGCTGGGGAGTCTTTTCTTTTTCATAAAGATAAAGAACTTGAAAATATTGATAAAATTTAGCTGATTTAGCAAGACCAAAGTTTTTAATATATTCGGTAGCAATTTTGAGGTGTTCTTGGTTAAGCTGAAAACCGGAATTTTTGTCAGTAACTAAGAATTCAAAAAACTTGCTGGTCCGATCGTACTCATTGTGGGTGAAGGCATTGCGTTTTTCATCGGTAGATGTTGGGAGCGAGTTTAGAAGACCAGAAATAGTTTCTTGACCAAAGACTAGTACCCAAGAATGGCGATCATGATATTTAATAAAATTTTCTGGATATGTTTGAGCATATTTTTTATAAAAGTATGGGGTAAATTCATTATTTTGGTCTAGAAATTTAACTCTTTCTTCTGGATATTGATATAGGAAAAATTCTCTGGCGGTAGCTTCTGAAATTCTTGAAGCTGCGAGGATGTCTCTTTGATCTGATTCTGAAGTAATAAGATCTTTAATTTGGTCTATTTTAAGAGGATTATTGATAATATTTTTCTGTAAAAGAATATCTCTAAATAAGTGTTGTGGTTGATAAGTTAATTTACCTTCATAAAAAAAGGAGGAGGGAGATAGACTTCTTTTGTCCGCATAAGCAAGAATATAGTGTTGAATCTGACCATCTTGGAGATTTGATAAAAATTGATAAAAATCTTTAGTGGTCTGGTCTGAGATAGAATCTAATAAATTTTGAGGAATAGTAACTTTTTGGGAGATAGTTTCAGAGTGACTAAGGTAGTGTTTGTAAAATTCTAAATTTGGTTGATGATTTTCGTCGAAATATTTTTTTATAAAACTTTCACGAGGATAAAAATCAATAATATTTTTACAAAAAAAGGCTTGTTGTTGACGATCGGTTAGATTTAAAAGACAGTTTATTTGGTCTATTTCTTCTTCTTTAGCAAAAGACAAAATTTCTGATGGAAACTCAATTCTTTCTTGATTGTTGATATCTGATATAGCAATAGAACTAATTAAGGGAAAGAGATGTCTATGATTGTGATTACTGTTAACAAAAACAGCAAAGTCTGGTCGTCTATCATAATGGTAGTCTGGTATAGACAAAACTTCTGTTAGTTTTTTTTCGTTTGACGAATTGTAAAAGAAATTATTTTTGAGATAGTCTAGAGCAGTAATACTTTCCGAACTAAGCCCGTCGCTTGAAAGAAAATAAGAGATAGTTTGAGGTATCGGTAAAAAGGTATATTGGGTTAATTTATTTTTAGTTTCAGCAAATACGGAATCTGGGCTGTGACTTACAAATCCGGCGTTAGTAAATAATTGTTTAAAAGCATCATCTGAATTAAAAGATTTTGATTCAAATTCTCCAAGAGAATCGAGGCGATCAATCCCTTTGATAATAGACGAATCAACATAAATATAAGAATCTAATTTTTTATCTCCTAACCTACTTGAACTATGATCATCATTCTCCATAATTTGGGCACGGGAAATTCCCCTCGAACGTAGGCCATCATAAACTTGGGCGGCATTTATAACTCTTTCTTGCTGTAAAGCTTTAATGTCTTGCTGGCGAGTTTTCTTCCCTTCTTTAGTTTTAAGTTCCTCTTCATAAGAGGAAAAATGCTTCATGTAAAGCCTGTACTGACCGTAATCAATAATTTGGCCTTTGGTTTCTAAAATTAGGCCTCGAGGGACACCTCTTTTGACAAGACTATCGTAAACCTGAGAGGTGTCGGCAACACCAGATTTTTTGAGAGTTTGAATATCTTTCTGCCGAGTTAAAAAAGAAACTTTAGTTTTTCGATTTGGATCTTGAGCAATTAATTCATCTAAGCTGGGGCGATTGGGAAAAAGATGAGAATTATTAGTGGAAGTTTCCGGTGTGATGATTTCTCCTGATTCTTGTTTAATTTCATTTGATAAACGGGTAATTTCTAGCTGATCGGGGTTTGAAGATGGATGAGGTGAGGATGGAACAATTTCGGCAGTGGTGAGAGAAAGTTGATTTTCGCTTGGTTGGTCTGATGGCAGTTCGGCTAGTTGGTGAAAAGTTTCTGCTGGGTTTTGACGAGTTCGGTGGTTAAGAATTGATCTAATTTGATCGCCAAGAGAAGATTTTTTTTCGGCGATTTTTAGTTCCGCTGAATTATCAATTGGCACGGGAATTATTTAAAGCAGTAATAGTTTTTTGGAGATTATACTTAAAAAGTGGATATTGGTTAACAAATTGACGAAGATGTTTGAATAAATCAGTGGTATTGGTTGAACTGTCGATGCCGGCGAGAACGGTTTGGGAAATTTTGACAATTTCAGTTCCGGTGATTTGTTGGTCGGTAAAAAGGAAGTCAAGAGTATTTAAGATCTGACGTTCGATAATATTTTTGGTATAAGAAAATTGATCGGGTTGGGTTGGAGAGGACATTAACTAAGTATACATTTATCTGATGGTTTTTTTGATTTCCTGATCTTTGATTTTGGCGCGTTTTTCGTACTTACGCATTTTGCGGCCGACACCGATTTCGACTTTAAACCATTTGCCGTGAAGGTAAATGGCGATGGGAATAATCATGTATTTTTGGTGACGGAAAGACTGCAGTTTGGCAATTTCTTTTTCGGATAACAAAAGATTTCGGTCAAGGGTTTTGTCGGTGGCGATATTTTGAGAATATTTGTAAACAGGAATTTTGAGGTTAAATAAAATGGGCTGACCGTTGACAACTTCGACTTTGGAACCAATGAATTGGGGTGTTTGGAGACGCAAAGATTTGGCGTCAGCGCCAGTAAGGGCTAGCCCGGCTTCGAATTTGTGAATAAACTGGTAATCAAGGGAGTCCTTGTTGAAGTAACGCATGCGTTAGTTTAACAGATTTTAAACCTCTCTGTCCCTCGACGAGCTCGGGACATCTCCCCTTAAAAAAGGGAGAAGTCTTTAAGACAAAACCCACCCTTTGATTTAAACCCCTCAGACTCGCTTTGCTCGTCAGCTCCCTTTGATTAAGGGGAGCAATTTTTTTTATAGTTTGCCAGTGGCAGACTGAGGTTTGTAATTTTTAAAATTTACAAACTAATTCACAAACAGCTGCACAAAAACCCCCAGGTGAATGACGACAGGGGGAAGTACAGGAATCGAACTGACCCAAAACAGAAGCACAAAGAAAAGAAAGTTTATAACTACCAGACCGCATTAAATAACATTCATTATATTCAGAAGAATATTTTCCCCCAATACTAAGACAGGTGTTTTTAAATCTAGATCTTTGAAAAAGAATATAAATAATAATTAAGACTATTACAGATAGAATACTTAGAAAAAATTTTAATTTTTTGGGCATATTTTTAAGGAGATTTTTGGTTAGTAATTTTCAATTTTTAAAATTTACAAACTTGTTCACACATAGTAATACAGACACCTCCTGGTGAATGGCGGCAAGGTGAGGCACAGGAACTATATTCGCTACCAGTTAGAGTACACAACAATCTGAGGACCTTACCACCTTGACATTCGCGATAATCAGAAAGATATTTACCGCCACTAAGAGTACAGATTGTTGAAGGTTGATATTTTTTGAGAAAAATACCAAACAAATAAAGAAATAAAAATATTATTGGAATAATTAAAAGATATTTTATTTTTTTTGACATTGTTTTTATAAACTAATTTGGTAAATTTTTTGGTCGGAGGCGAGAAAATAAATGGTTTTGTTGGCTGAATCGAAAGCAACGTCGAGAACCTGAAGGTCGCCAAGATTAAATTTAAATCCAAATTCACCGGTTTTTTTGTAGACATAAATAAGCTTTGAATTATCAGAAAAAACTAAAAAATCACTGTCAATATCGGTGGTTAGACTAGCGGCTTTGGTAAAATTAATTTCCTGATTTTGATTAAATTTATTTTTGATGCCGCTGTTATAAAGATAGATACGACCGGATTCGGTAAGAACCCAGATTTGACTGTCAATAGAGAGTGAAGTAGCACCAAGTTCGAGTTTGGCATCATTTTTTAACCAATTTTGAGGAGTAGAATAACCAGAAGCGCTAGGGGTAGATTTCCAAACGGCTTGAGAATTTTTATCTAAGATATAAAATGATCCGTTCCAAAATTGGGCATCGGTAACAGTAATTGAAGAAGGGATATCAATTTTTGAAGTCAGACCACTTTTTTCTACTAAATTAACTTGATTTTGAGATAGAAGATAAAGATTATTACTGTCGATTAAAATTTTGGTGGCGGATTTAATTTGATCAGAGATCAAAATGTTTTTGGTAGATTTTTCCTTAGGAAGAACAGTATCGATACGACCGTTGGTGGAATCAAGAAGATAAAGAAATGATTTTGAAAAGATTATTTTAGAAAACTGAGGATGATTGGTAATAAGAGAGGTATCGTAGATTGATTGGGGTTGAAAACTATCACTGTCGCCAGTCTGAGATAAAATTAAATCGACTTGAGACTTGTATTGATGGACTTCGTCGGTATGAATATTAAGCTGAGACATTTGAGAAATAATTTCCTGGGCCTCTTTGGCGGATTGGTAAGTGGCTTCAAGATTGAGATTTTTGACCACAGAAATATTATTAAGTTTAGTTTCTAATTCCGACTTGAGAATTTGGAAACCAGTTTCGGCTTTTTGGGCTTGATTTTTTTGATAACCAAAATAAGAACTAACAATAAGTCCAATTAGTAAAAACAAAGCAATAGATAACTGAATTTTTTTATGATTGCCGATTTTAAATTTAAAACGGTTTTTGACATAGATATTAGGTTGGTGAGAACGAGGAGGAATAACAGTATTCGGATTGGCTGATGGAATTGGTGGGGATGATGGAGCAATGTCCGGGGAAGGTGAAACAGTTGAAGGATTATTAATATCAGTTTCGTCTGAATGAATTTCAATTAAAAATGATGAAAGATTATTTTGGTTTTCCAGGGAATAAAGATCGGCTAAAAAGTTTTCTTCGATATTTTGAATTTTTGGATCAACAAGGGTGGATTTGATTTTTTCCCAACCAATTTGGTCAATAAAATCAGTAGTAGCCAAGATAATTCGGTCCTGATTTTTAACAGGTCCAGAAATCTGAGAAAATTGGTTTGAAACTCCAATAATAAGTTGGCTGATTTTTGAATCACGCTGGAGAATAGCCTGGTTTTGGTTATAGACAGCGATATAAGCTTGTTGATGATGGAAAATTAACAGAGATAAGCTGATTTGAATATCAGGAAAGGTACGGTTGATAACATGTTTCTCGAAAGTTTTAGCTAGTTTTTGACTGATATCGTTTTCGGTTTGGGCGAAAAATGACTGGTTAATTTGATTAATAATTTCTCTACCAATGGTTTTGAGATCCTGAGAATTATGGTGGTCCTGAAGACTGATTAAGCCGAAAAGGTGGGTTTGAGATAAGGAAGAATCTGGTTCACTTTCCCATGTTTGAGACCAGAATTGAGGATTGTTCTTACCGATGAAAGACCGACAATTAAAATGCATTAATTAATGATACTACAAAGCCAACATACTTAGGACCAAAATTACAGAAAAAATTAAGTGAATAAAAGAAAAAATAATCAGAACAATATTAAATTTATCGGTGATACTTTTGGACATAGAGGTGACTTGTTTAACTACGATCAGGGCAAAAATTACATAGAGGATAGAAAGTATAATAAAAAATATTTTGGTAATACCAAAAAAATAGCTACCGAGATTATTAAAATCAGTCAGGTCAAGCATGCTTGCCTCCTTTTTGTTCTTCCAAATCACGTAACTCTTTGAGAAGTTTAATAATTTTTTCTGGATTAGGGACTTTTTCAAAATTAATCTGATTAATTTCAGAGGCGGTTTGAATGAGAACATCGCCATAATTAAAGAAAGTTCCCAAAAGACCTTTGACTGAAGAAGAAACATCCTGAATCATGGAAAGATCAGCTTCAGCAAAATGCTTGTTGAGAAGATTGTTAAAATCAATATCAACAACTCTTTCATTGGTAATTAGGAAAACATTAAAATACCAGCTGAGAAACTTTTCGAAGGCGTAAATAAAAGTAAAAAGATACCAAAAGAGAACGGCGGAAAATTGAAATTGACCGGGGAAAAAATTTAAAAAGCTAAAATAATGAAAAAATAGAGGGACAAAAAGCATAAGAATGCCAACAAAAACCCAATGAAGATTAGTAATCCAATGAGGTCGAATAGCTAAATAGATTTCTTCACCTTCGTCTCGCTCCGAAAAAGAAAAGATTTTGGGACGAACAAGAAAAGAGGAAAATGGAGTTTTGGTATGACCTAAAATATCATAAATTTTTCGATAAAAATCTTCGTCATGGTCTGGTTTTTGAGAGGAGACTTTAACAGATTTTGAAGATTTTTCTTTGGTGATAGAAGGTTTGATGGGATCTGTTTTTTTGGCTGATGGAGAAGTAACTACCGGGTCATCCGGAGCAATAGTATCTAAATCTTTGGAACGGATCATAGCTTATTATAGCAATTAATAATTGATAATTAAGAATTAACAATTCTGTTTTTTTTCGATATTGATTCCGTCTCCTTAAATTCTTCTTTAACCAGCCTACCCTGAAGCTACGGCTTGGCGAAGCAGGGCAGGACTTTTTTAAACCTCTCTGTCACTTCGTGACATCTCCCCTTAATAAAGGGAGAAGTCTTTAAAAATTAATCAAATGGTTTAACTGTAATAGATTTTTGATTTGGGAGGCGATGAAGTTGGCGTTGGATTTGGGAGGAAGGTGAAGAAAAATTTGTTTGGTGTTGAGATGTTTTTGGTTAATATGAAGTTGAATAGAATAGGCCATCCAATTACAATTATAAGTACCCATGTTGGAACTGATGGCAAAAAATTGAGAGTCGAAATTATCGAGTGGCGGCAAACTTAGATCGAGAAGAATGGGAGAAAAAGGATAAATCGGTTGATTATTGTAAGCATTTTTGGCTTGGGTTTCGATACGAATTTTGGAGAAATTACCATATATATCACCAAGACCGATAATCAGGTCATAATGGTTGTGGGCAATGTATTTTTGAAAAAATTGGCGAGGGTGAAAATAAATTAATTGATAAACCCTTTCCGCCAGAGGCGGATTTCCCTTAAAAAGGGCAATTTTATCTTTTTCTTCTAGAATTTTTTGTAATTCTAGTAAAGTTCGGTGAGAAATGTTGGTGCCCCATTGATTGGAAAAAGCATAGATTAGGATCATAAACCCTATCCCTACCCTTTCCCTTGACAGGGCAAGGGTAAAAACAAAAATTTAATTAATTTATTTCTTTTCAATATTGAAGAGGTCGGATTTGATAACGATGGCGCCGGGGGCGCGAAGATTGAAGGCAGTTTTGAAAGTGGAGGCGGAGAAAGTGAAGTCACCTTTGTCGGTAGAGAAACGAACATTTTTAGTAATACCACCAGTAGAATAGT
>CAYOPC010000005.1:0-4832 GCA_964405765.1 uncultured Gammaproteobacteria bacterium
GTTTCTCTACTGCCATTGCTCGCTTTTTACCGCCAAAAAAACTTATTTTTCTTCATTATCAGGATTTGGTTGTTTTGATTTTCAACCAAACCCCGATCTATTCTCAAGTCCTCAAGAAAAAACTTACTCAGGAAGACATTGACCGGATTTTTACGTACTCCAAGCAATATTTTCAGGTTTTACCTCAACAGATTTTATTTGCTCCCACCGGCGATATTGCTTTTAATCAGTTTGATTTTGGTAATCTCCAACCGGAATATACTTCTGTCGATCCTCTCAAAGGGATAATGCATTCTGTCAATAAAATTGGTTCTGATGCCAGCACTTCTCGCTTGCAAATTCCTCAGAGTAAGACATCTTCTGTCCCAGGTTCATTTCCTAAAACCATTTTACTTATCCCCCTATTCCTTTTAATTATTACTTTTCTTGTCGTTTTTGGCTCGAAAATTAAGTCTGACAATCAATCTCAGGTTAGTCCGTCAATTTCAATTACTCCAACTGTCACTTCTACTCCCACCCCTGTTCCTCTCCAAGTTTCTGATCTAAAAATAAAAGTTCTTAATGGTACTGGTACCGCCGGTCAAGCTGGTCAGGTAGTTAAACTTTTAACTGCCGAATCCTTTAGTGTTCAAACTACCGGCAACGCCGGCAATTACGATTTTAGTCAAACTCAAATTGAAATCAAAAAAACTATTTCTCAGGATGTGATTAATTTGTTGACTGAGGCCTTAGGCGCTGATTTTTCTCCAAAAATTTCCCCTCAAAGCCTTTCTGATACATCAGAATTCGACATTATTATCACTACTGGCAAATAAAAACCGCTTAAAATTTATCCGCAATAGGCAGTAGTCATGGTTTTGTTATCAGGCATTTCTTTATTAGTTTTCCGTCTACCTTATCACCTATTTCAAATTTAAGTTTATCTTCGGGGTGAGTTTTTAACCCTCTAAAAATAATTCTTCCTTTTCTATCCTTAACTTCAAATAAAAGTGTTAGACAGTGTTCATTTATTTGCTCCTCATTTATTGACAAAGCGTCACCTACCAAAATTTGTTCTCGATAAGCATCTTTCTCCCAAACTATTGGTCTAACTGAAATTTGGCCGATTTGTTTAACTCCATTTCTTTTCATATCGGTGTAATAATTTTCTTGGCTCACTTCAAAATTTTCTGTTTGGTATTTTTTCGGATCCGCCTGTGTAAAAAACAAAATCTGACAATAAATTTCTCCCCTGGTGTTATCAACCACTATTGGTAATTTTTCCTCTTTAATTTTATCCACCATCTCTTCAATCCCTTCTTCCCAAGCGTACCCTCTAAAATAATCATTAAATTTAAATATCGATAAATACATTTTACCCCCGGACCAAACCACCAGAAAAATTAAAATTATTCTCACCATATTCCCAAAATACTTCCAACATTCTTCTATCCCTCTGGCTACCAGCATTAACAATGGCCAGGCCAGTGGTAATGCCCTAATTGCTGAAAACGGATCTTTAGTTAACGCCGCCGGTATTGGCGACACTATCATCATCAAAATTATCAAAAACTTTAACTCAGCCTCTTTTTTATCGGTTTTTTTGAATAACCAAAACCATCCGACTATTAAAAATGGTAGTTGCCAGAACCAAAATGGCGCCAAATCTGGATAAGAATTTCTTGGTATTGGATCACCCAAACCAAATAAATATCGTGGCGAAAAATAAGCTATATAAAGCGATCCAAACTCCCTTAACTTCAATATTATTTGATTATTAAAAATAATATTTTTCCAACCGCCTAAATTTTCATCAAATCCCCATGGCTGTCTTGATAAGATACTTAAACTGTTTAATCTCGACAAAAAACCCGGAGTTGCCATTAATTTTAATGTCGGCAAAATCAATACCAAGCCTGCCAAACCTGAAATGATTAAAATTTTGATATTTTTTTTATCAAAAATATTCTTTCTGTCTCGAATTAAAAAACAAAACAATATCAAAGGAGTTATTACTCTTTCCGAATGGTAAGTCAAAAAAGACAATCCTGCCATCATCGCCGCTAATATTAGCCATTTTTTATTTTTTCTGGATTTATAAAAACTCCAAATCATTAGCATTAAAAACATCAAGGACAAGTTAGTCTCATAAGAGGTTCTGGAAAAAATTATTTGCCACGGTGAAATCGCCATTAATAACGTTATTATCAAAGATAATCTGATATTTTTAGATAAATTCTTTACTAGCCAAAAACTTAACCAGATAATTACCATTCCGGCTATTGTCGATAAAATTCTAGTCGACCAGACGCTCACCCCCAAAATTTTATAAATCGGTATCAATAAGTATGTATAAACCGGCGCTTTAAAATCGGCAAAAGACCTGAACAAAACTGGCCAGCTCATACCGTATTCATCTTTGCCTGTTTCCATAATCGACAAAGCGTTATACCCCAAAGCCGCCTCATCCAAATAGAAACCCTTGGGTGTTTCCCCTAATCTCCAAAATCTCACCACTCCTCCCAAAATTAAAATCAAAATTAGACCTAACCATTGCTTCTTTTTCATAGCCACATTCTTCCAATTTCCACTGCCATTAATAATACTATTCCTAAATTGATCACCTCACTAAACCTCCAATTATTTAATTCCTTAGATCCAATAATTAGTAAATAAGTTATTGGCAAAAACAAGATAATATCCCAACCATCAATCTGTTTCAAAAAGGACAACCCAAATATTTCCAGCAAAATTATCCCCCAAATTTTTAAATATTTTTTGTTTTCAGCTGTTATCTTAATCGCCAAAACCAAAAACAAAATTGCTGCAAATGGATATTTAAACCGATAATCCACTCCCGAGACATCTTCTCTCGGGTGCATAGTAAAAAAATAATTATTCACATCCATCATCACCAAAAAATTTTTAAAATATCGATTCTGGAATATAGTCGTTTTGTTGTAATAAAACCTTTTAATCCCACTTGTATCTAAAGCTAACTTTGCCTCAAAATCCAATTTTTCCTCTTCGGTTATCGGATAGAAAATACTTTCTCGTTTAAAAACTGCCGGTTTATTTATCAAAGATAATGGCCAGGAGATTACTATTTCTACTACTAACACCACCCAAATCATTTTTTGCCACATAAACCAATTATATAGTGTAATATTTATTTATGAAATCAAAAAACCAGAAAAAATTTAATCTTTTTAAATTTATCTTTTCTATTCTAATCACTGAAGGTATCGGTATTTTGGGTAGTGTATTTACTGCCGCTTCAGTCAGGACTTGGTACGTCACTGACCTTATCAAACCTTCTTTTAACCCACCTTCTTGGGTTTTTGCTCCGGTCTGGACACTTTTATTTTTCCTTATGGGTATTGCTCTTTATTTAGTCTGGAACCAAAAAAATAATCTTTTTTGGTTTTGGCTTCAACTTCTTCTCAATTTTTTCTGGTCAGTTTTGTTTTTCGGTCTTCGTTCACCTACATTAGCTTTTTACGAAATTTTAATTCTTTGGTTGGCCATTTTTATGACCATTATCAAATTTCGTCAATATCACCAAACTGCCGCCATTTTGCTCTGGCCATATTTAATCTGGGTTAGTTTTGCTTCTTTCCTCAACTACTCAGTCATGATTCTTAACTAACATTTGGTAAAATAGCCAAATGTCTCTCAAAATTTCTGACTATTCCTATATTTTGCCGGAATCTCTCATTGCCAACAAGCCAAGCCCCACACGTGATCATTGTCGGCTTTTGACTCTTAACAAAACTACCGGCAAAATTAATCATCTTTATTTCTATAATATCTTAGATTTACTTACTTCAAATGATGTTTTGGTTTTAAACCAAAGTAAAGTTTTTCCGGCCAGACTTTTTGGTAAAAAAAATAGTGGGGGAGACATCGAAGTCCTTCTTATTCACCAAATTAGTAGTAATACTTGGCTGGCCATTTCCAAACCCCGTCCTCAAGTTGGTCGCCAAATAATTCTTGATCATAATTTAATTGGCCAGGTTATCGAAAGTGACCCCACCACCGGCCAAATTAAAATTAAATTTAATTATCAAAACCACCAATTTTTCCAAATTTTAGACAAAATCGGTCATACCCCAATTCCACCTTATATCCACTCGTCCCAAACCGAAAAACAAATTCGTTCAGAGTATCAAACCGTCTATGCCAAAGAAACTGGTTCGGCTGCTGCTCCTACTGCCGGTCTTCATTTCACTAAAAAACTTTTATCTCAGTTAAAAAACAAAGGAATTCAAATTGAGTATGTTACCCTTCATGTCGGCTTAGGTACTTTTCAAAATCTTCGCCCCGAAAATATTAAGTCAAAAACCTTACATTCAGAATTTTATGAAATTAAACCTTCTGTTGCCAAACGTCTGAATATCGCCAAAGAATCTAGTAAACGAATTATTGCTGTTGGCACTACTTCTGTCCGGACATTAGAGTCAGCAGTCTCCCTGTCTCAGCCACAGGCTGATCCGCCTCTGGCGGAAAGGGGAGATGTGACGAAGTCACAAAGGGGTTTTTACCAAATTACTCCTGGCCAAAATCACACCGAAATTTTTATTTATCCACCATACCAATTCAAATTCGTTGACGCTCTTATTACTAATTTTCATTTACCCGAGTCTAGTCTTTTAATGTTAGTCTCTGCTTTTGCCGGTAAAGATAAAATTTTTCCTGCTTATCAGGCAGCTATTAAACAAAAATATCGCTTCTTTAGTTTTGGTGATGCTATGTTCATCTACTAAAATATTCATCTCTCTCCCAATTTATAACATTATTTTTAATATAGTTTTTGATAATAAAATATTGTTTTTGGTCTTTGATAACAATGT
>CAYOPC010000005.1:4932-19725 GCA_964405765.1 uncultured Gammaproteobacteria bacterium
GTGATAGCTTGGTTGCCAAGCAAAGAAAACTGTTTTAGGGTTGATTTGATGAGTAACGGCAGATTTAAATTGTTGAATTGTTTTAGGAATTAATTGATTTGATTTTTGATTTAATCTTTTATAGAAGTCCGGATGGTTTTTGTGACTATAATTTATGATTTTAACTTTGGAATTTGATGTTTGTAGAGACGCCAGATCTGGCGTCTCTACATGTAATAGAATATGCACATGATTTGGCATGATAATATATTTATCCAAAGTTATATTTTTAAAATGTTTAGGAATATCAAGAAGACATTGATTAACAATTAATCCCATCTTTGATAATTCCATTTGATGATTAATTATTTTGCCAAAGAAATTATTGTGACGATAAGTACAGATGGTAATAAAGTAAATACCGGCAGAAGAGTAATCAAAATTATTAAGACGAGAAGATTCGAGTTTATATTTGTTGGCAAACTTATCGAGATTATTGATCATTAACATAAATAATTATGGCGTAATTACTTAAAGTTGTATAATCAACACATATATGAAAAAAACTCTAAAAGGATTTATTGAATTTATTCAGTCTCAGGGTGTTATTGGTTTAGCTATCGGTGTCGTCATGGGTACTTCTGTTACCAAATTAGTTACTGCCTTAGTTACTGATATCATTAATCCAATTATCGGGCTATTCTTAGGTAAAATCGGTGATTTAAACAAAATGTATCTTCCGGTTGGTTCAGCCAAAATTCTATTCGGCAGCTTCATCAGTAGTTTAATCGACTTTTTGATTATTGCTTTTGTCGTCTACTTTTCTGCCAAACTTCTCAAGCTTGACCGTCTCGAGAAAAAACCAGACAAGAAATAAATTATTTCTTTTTCTTTACTGCTTCTACAAAAGCCATAAATACTGGATGTGGCATTAATGGTCGGGCAATATACTCTGGGTGAAATTGTGTCCCCACAAAAAACGGATGGTCTTTAATTTCAATAGCCTCTACCAATTTACCGTCAGGCGAAGTTCCGGAAATTATCATTCCCGCTTTTTCCAGTTGTTCTCGATATTCACTGTTAACTTCATAACGGTGACGGTGTCTCTCAAAAATTACATTCGTCCTGTCCTCAATTTTAAAATTATCTTCTGTGTTCCACGGAGCTTCTTTGTCACCTCCAAATTTTTTATAAGCTTCAGCTAATTTGGTTCTTGGTGTTAATTTACATGGCCAAGAACCTAGCCGAATTGTCCCCCCATATTGTTTTTTCTTTAAATATTCCAACTGATCCGGCATTATATGAATAACTGAATATTTAGTTTTTGGATCAACTTCTGCCGAATTAGCTCCCTTAAGTTTCAAAACATTTCTGGCAAATTCCACTACTGCCATCTGCATTCCAAAACATAAACCCAAGTAAGGGATCTTATTTTCTCTAGCCACTTTAATTGCTTCAATGATTCCTTCCACTCCTCGGCTGCCCCAACCTTGAGGGGCTACTATCCCATCGTATTTTTTTAAATCATTTAAATTAAATTCACTCGAATCAATCGGTTCAATTTCAATTTTAACGTCATTGGCTATCGCCGCCTGTTTAAGTGCTTCTAATACTGATACATAGACATCTTTATGGTTGTTTTTCCCGCACTTTACATATTTACCTACTAACGCTACCGTCACTGTTTTCTTTGCCTTCTCCATTCTTTCAATCATATTCATCCACGGCTTCAAATTAGTTGAATGACCTTTAATCTTAAAATGTTTTCTGATTCTATCCATTAATCCTTGAGATTCCAACATTAAAGGAACTCGATAAATCGAAGAACAATCCGGGTCATCAAAAATCGAATTATCGTCCAAAAAACACCTCTTACCTAAAGTTTCTATCCTTGGCGTATCCAAACCGGTTTCACTTCGGGTAATCAAAATATCCGGCATTATTCCGGTTGATCTTAATTCCGAAATTGCGTGTTGAGTTGGTTTGGTTTTCATCTCTCCCACATTTCTTAGGTAGGGGATATACGATACCATTACATACATAGTCTCTCTTTCTCGGCCTACTTCTCTGGCCGCATACAAAAACGGTAAATTTTCAATATCACCGGTAGTTCCACCAATTTCTACCACCATAAAATCGTAACCCTTTTCCAGTTCATAAAATCTTCTTTTAACTTCATTTGGAACATCCGGAATCATTTCCACATCTCTGCCTTCGTATTTAAAAGCTCTCTCATTTTCTATAATCTGTTTGTAAACTTTACCCGAAGTAATATTATTTTCTTTAGAAAAACTTTGATTTAAAAATCTTTCATAATTTCCCAAATCCTGATCAATTTCTCCTCCGTCGGTGGTGACAAATGTTTCTCCGTGCTCCGCTGGTCTCATTGTTCCCGCATCAATATTTAAGTACGGATCAATTTTTATATGATTAACCTTAAAACCCGACGATTTCAGCAATAGTCCTATTGATGCCGAGACTATACCTTTACCTAAACCGCTAACCACACCACCTGTCACAAAAATATATTTCATGAAGATAATTCTAAAATCTTTAACTGTCAAATTAAAGGCATTTCTTTATTTTAAAATCCATGTTTAAATATAGCGTATACCCACAAAAAAGGACGCTACTTTTGTTTCTGCCATTCTTCTGTCGTTATCTCTCTAAAATTATTTTCTTTGATCATTTTATATCCCAATTCTTCCATTTTTCTACTACTATCAATTCCATGAATTGCCTCTCCATAAGGAATCAAGACTATTTTTTCTTCGGCTGGCAATACTGTCTTTATGTCTTTTACAAACACCGTTGAATTATAAAACTTAATCGGATCACTAAACGATTCAACCATATAAACTCTGGTTCCATTTCCCAAACTGGCCGCTACACTTTTCCAGTCTTCCCGATGCATATTCTGATTAAATAAATAAAAACCACTAAATCCCAAAAAACCCAAAACTAATCCTAATTTTATCCATTTACTCTTAATTTCTGCCAAAGCCAAAGCCAAAATCGGCACCAAATATATAAATCTAAAATATTGCATCAATGGCGATTTAAATGAAAATAAAATTCCCAAAATTATTGGGCTCATAAACAGCCAAAGCAGTTTTTTATTTCTTATCATTTGTTTTACTGCCAAAACAAAAACTATCAAACTCCAGCATCCGCCAATTAAATAGTAATAATTTTTGGGATACCAGCTAACCCGACCAACTGCAAATTTCAACGGAATTAAAATTAAATTTTTTAAATTTACCTTACCTAAAACCAAACTCCAATTAGTCACCTCGTTTAACATTTGCCCCGACATCTTTAATTGAAGTAATAGTAATGGTGAAACTGCTACTATGGCCAATAATAATCCCCAAACTGATCCCAAAAATCCTCTTAATTTTCTCTGCCAAATTAAAGACAAAATTAAAACCGCACTCAAAAATACTGACCCATAAAAAGTCAAAAACGCTAAAAATATCATCAAATTAAAACCTATCCACCAGGATTTTTTTGTCTCTTTATTTTTTATAATTTTTATCCAAAAATATACCGCCGCCGTCAACAACATAGTCGCCATCGCATACATTCTCAATTCTTGTGAGTAATAAACTAGCAGGGGATTAACTCCTGTCAAAACCGCTGCCCACAGACCTGTTTTCTTATCTCTAATCAACCTTCCAATTTTATAAACCAGCCAAATCGTTATTAATGAAAATAACCCTGAACTTAACCTCATTTGCACCACTCCGTTGCCAAAAATTTTTACCCATAGATTTAAGACTAAATAAAATAATGGCGGATGAAAATCTCCCACCGAAAAGGTTGGAATTATTTTTTCTATTGATAGTTTGGCTACGTTAGCTGAAATAGCTTCATCTAACCATAACGACTGATCAATACTTATCAATCTCAAACCCAAACTGAATAATAAAATTATCCAAATCATACTTTTGGTAAAACCGTTTTATACTTTCCATAAATAACTACCGGTGTTCCTACTTCTGCCCATCCATAAAGTGTCGCCGAATCTGCCGTGGTCATATTAATACATCCATGTGACATCGGTACCCCAAAATTATTATGCCAGTAAGCCTGATGAAAGCTATAACCTATTTTTTTCTCATATTTTTCGTTATAAAAAAACATTACATTCTGAACGTTGGGTAAATAATAATAAGTTCCCAATTCTTTTGACCCACCGGACATTTTTTGAGTTCTCACCTTAGTCCATATTTTAAAATTTCCCGTTGGGGTTCTATCCCACGATCCCGAAGAAACCAAAAAACTATAAATCACCTTGTCTCCCTCATAGGCATAAACTCTTTGTTTGGTTAAATCCACTTCAATTCGCTTGTTGGTTGAAGTTACCTCAGTCGATTCCCCTAAAACCGGTTCGACCACCGGATTGATTTGTGGCACCTCCACAATTTTATTGTTAAACACTCCTTCTTTGGCCTTAGGATCGTAATCTTGGGTAATATTTTCCGGATCTATTTTTCCTTGTTTCGATAACCCTCTGACTACATATGGTGCAAAATTCATTCCCGCTAGAATCAAAATAAAAGGCGCTAATAATAATATCTTTTTTTTGTAATTCATTGCCATATATATTATCTACCAAAAACCAACTACCTTAATTAATTAAATCACAGATTGTAATTGTTGGTTGATTTTGCCAAAATTAACTCATGAATCAAGTCATTTGTATTACCGGCGGTGCCGGTTGTCTGGGCCGGGAATTAGCTGCTTTCTTTTCCGCCCAAAATCAGGTGATTATTTTAGATATCGACCCCAAACTAAAAACTGTCGCTTCTCGCCTCAATTGTGATTTTTACCCTTGTAACGTTGCTGATTTTGATAATCTTTCCTCTGTTATCAAAAATATTCTCCAAAAATATAACCGGATTGATTGTTTCATCAATAATGCCGGAGTCTATATCGACGGCCCCATCGAAAAAAATCATCCTGAAAAAATCAAAAAAGTTTTTGAGGTTAACTGCCTTGGCCCGATTTTTGCCGCCAATATTTTAATTCCTATTTTCAAAAAACAAAAAAGCGGCACTATTATTAATATCAATTCCACTGCCGGTCTTCACCCCAAAGCCAACAACTCTGTTTATCATGCTTCCAAATGGGCTTTAACCGGTTTCTCCGAATCACTTCAACTGGAATTAGCCAATTCATCAATAAAAATTGTTGATATTCACCCGGGACTAATGAACACAAAATTTACTCAAGGCACCGACACTGACCTGTCAAAAAGTCTCCACCCCGAAGAAGTTGTCAAAGCCATCAATTTCATTCTCAACTGCCAGAACGATGTTTTCATTCCCCGATTGACCATCAAACACATCTAGTCTATACTGAATCTAATACCCGAACATTACCCAAAGTATTATTTTTTTTAGTTTTGCTACTTACTACTTACTACTTACTAATTAACTACTTAACTAAGCAATGCTTTCTCAACCACTAGCTTCACTTCTCCGCCCCAAAAACCTCGATGAATTTATCGGTCAAAAGCATTTAGTTGGTCCGGGCAAACCCCTCCGCCTGGCTATCGCCAATCATCAGATTTTTTCCATGATTTTTTGGGGCCCACCCGGAGTTGGTAAAACTACTTTGGCCAAAATTATTGCCAAAGAAACTAATGCTGAGATTCACGAACTTTCGGCTGTTTCTGCCGGTAAAGACGATATTAAAAAAATTGTTAACGGTGCCAATCCGACTCTCTACAAAAAAATTTTATTCCTCGATGAAATTCATCGTTTCAATAAAGCCCAGCAGGATTTTTTATTGCCTTATGTTGAATCGGGCCTTTTAACTCTCATTGGTGCTACCACTGAAAATCCCAGTTTTGAGGTTATCTCCCCGCTTCTTTCCCGTTGCCGGGTTTTTATCTTAGAAGAATTATCTGACAATGATATATCTGAAGTGATTGATAGGGCAGTTAAAGAATTAAATCGGCAAGTCTCGCCCGCCAAGATTGCGAAGCTATCGGCGGGTATAAAAAAAATTTCCATTACCAAAGACGCTCGTGATTGGCTTATCAAAATGGCCAATGGTGATGCTCGCCAAGCTCTCACCATGATTGACAATGCTTTTACTCTTTACGGCAAATTAGGTAAGGCAGATTTGATTAATACTCTCCAAAATAAATTTCTTCGTTTTGATAAAAAAGGTGAAGAGCACCACAACACCATTTCCGCTTTTATCAAAAGTATGAGAGCCAGTAATGTCGATGCTGCTCTTTATTATTTAGCCCGGATGATTACTGCCGGCGAAGACCCCAAGTTTATTGCCCGCCGTATGGTAGTTTTTGCCAGTGAAGACATTGGTATTGCCAATTCCAGTGCCTTGATGTTGGCCAACGAGGTGTTTCGCAGTGTCGAAATTTTGGGTCTCCCCGAGTGCCGCGAAACTTTAGCTCATGGAGTCGTCTATTTGACCAAGTCTCCCAAAAACCGTTCTGCCTACGACGCCTATATGTCCGTTCTCAAAGATGTCGAAACCTACGGCAATCTTCCCATTCCCATGTCTCTTCGTAATCCCGAAACCAAATTGATGAAACAAATCGGTTATGGTCAGGGCTATGAAAAATATACCAAAGAGGATTTACTCCCCGACAAACTCAAAGGCAAAAAATATTTTCAAGAAATTAAAAAATGAAAGAAATAATTTTTTATCAAAATTCTAAATTTAAGTTTTCCTTTGCTTGGTATGATTTTTGGATTGGATTTTTTATCGACACCACCAAAAAGAAACTTTATCTTTGTCTCCTTCCCACCTTACTAATTACTCTTAATTTATGAATCCCAAAATTTCTCAAGCCCTTACCACTGGCCTAATCAACGGTTATGGTGGTAAAACCCAATTTACCAAAATTAATCGCGGTGATTTTGAGCTCAGCTCTAGTCATTTTCAAAGTCAAGAATTTGTCTATCACGACGAGTGGACTAACAATGGTGGTCAGGAATTAGTCGCTGTTGGTCATGACTCTTTTACTCGCCTTTATGGCGGGGGTATTGTCGATCAGAATATTCTTAAATCTTTAGATATTACCGACGAAAATATTTCTCAAAAATTAAAAACTAGTTTATTAAATTTTACCGATCAAACCAGACTTTTTTCTGATTTTCAGTCTGATTTGGGCGATGGTTGGTTTTATAAATACCAAATTTTAGACAAAAATGACCAAATTCAGGTGATTAATGCCAAAGAAAGCATTAGTTATCAAAATCAAACTGTTTTTATTCACTATTTTATTTTAAGTCCCATCAAAAAGTGAAATCTCCATCCGCTTTCTATCAAAAAGTTTGGCAATTAGCTCTCTCTATTCCCCCCGGCCGGGTCACCACTTATGGTCTGCTTTGTGCTGTTGCCGGCGGCCATCCCTTAATGTCTCGTATGATCACCACTATTTTATCTAAATCTCCCGATGTCGATAAAATTCCTTTTCATCGGATTGTTTATAGTAACGGTAAAATTTGGAGTGATCCCAAATATGACCAATGGCGTAGCCAGCTTTATAAACAAGAGGGGATTAAGGTCGATAAAAATAATAAAATCGTCAATTTCGAAAAGATTCTCTACACCTTTTAATTGTGGTAATATGGCATTATATGTCAGAAATATCGCCTGCTTCAGAGTTTAATAAAGTTCCCGAAACCAAACAGATTCAACTTGAAATGTCTTCAAGTACGGTTGCTTCAGAATATCACCCAAACAATAATGAGGATAAATGTTTTTTTAATAATGAAACCAAAAGTTTTGGAGTTTTCGATGGTATGGGAGGTGAAGCTGATGCCGAAGAGGCCGCCAAAATCTGTCTCAAAAGAATTGGACAACATCTTCAAACAGTTCCTGAAAAATCTAATCGGACAAATGTTGAATTTTTGCTTCGGCAAGCCTATGATCAAGCCAATCAGGAATTACTCAAAAAAAGTTCTGCCGAAAAGGCAACGATTGGTTCTACTGCTACTTATGGTCTCATTTACAAAAATGAGCTTGGAAACTATGAGGCTGCCATTGCCAACAGCGGTGATAGTCGAGCTTATCTTTTTCGTGATGGTACCTTAACTAAAATTACCCAAGATCACAGCTTTATTCGCTATCATTCCGGAGCTCAGGCCTCGGAGCTGGAAAGAGTTTTAGACAATGCTTCCCAAGCCTCAATGCTTACCTCGGCTCAGCTGGAAATTTTCAAAAAAAGAAATATGATTTTTAATCATGTCGGGAATCAAAATGGCAGTATTGATGTTTTTTATCAAGCTGTAAAACCGGGAGATATAATTTTATTATCCACTGACGGTGTTCATGACAACTTAACCACTTCGGAAATATCTTCAATTATTGCCGGCAATAAAGACAAAAATTCATCTCTTATAACCCAAGAATTAATCGGACATTCTGTTCGTCGGAGTAAAGATAAATCTTTGCGCTCCAAAAAAGATGATATGACTGCCTTGGTAATAAAAGTAAACAGCCCTGATTCAAATTCTAAATCCGAATCAAATTCAGAAAAACAATCAACTTATCTTCCCAAAGTCGGGGATAAGATTAATGTTGAGCGAAGTTCCGGCATTATTGAACCAGGTTGGAATGTTTTTTATATTGATCAGGATGAAGGTCGTCTTTTAGTTACCAAAAAAGATCCTGAAACCGGCCAACTAATTCGTAAAAAAATCAAAATTGAATTAGCTCAACGCTTAAACACTCCCGCCAAATCTGAACATATTTCTCAAGCGGAAACTCTCCCCCAACTTTTCCACACCCTCAGGGGGATTGGTGGAATTCAGGGTAGTAGTGAATTTTTCCCCAGTAATTACCTTATAGAAATCATTCAAGCGGTTAAAAGTGGTAGAAAAAACGTAAACACAATTACTCGTACTTATGGATTACGCGACACTGTCCAAAAACTCATTGAAAAAGGAAAATAACCCCGGATAACCACTATTGATGTCATAAATAATCCTATTATGAGTAGTATTAATTACAAGTAAACATGACACTTATCCTTCTTCTTTATTCCAATTATGTTATTTTATTTTTTCAGTTTTTCTTAAGTCACTTGTAATCTTATAAAAAACCGATATAATCCGGGCAGAGTCTTTTAACAATTTATTTTCACAATATCGACCTTATGAAAACTTTCGGTATTGCAAGAAAAACTGCTTCGATTCTTGCTAATCTGTCTTTGTTCTTGAATACTTTTTTGCCTTTTGTCATTGCCGTTCAACCTGTTTATGCCCAAAATCCGGAAGAAGTTGTGCCCGAAATTGTTGAAGTTAGTCCTACCCCTCAACCTTCTATCGCTGTCGATTCTAGTCCTGCTGACCCAACCCCCGAAAATTCTCCTACACCATCATCAGTAGAGCCGTCAATTATTCCCCAACCAACCATCACTCCGGAAGTTACTCCAACTCCAGAAATCAGCCCTGTCGCCGAAGCCACTCCAACCCCCGAGCCATCAGTCGAACCAACTCCAACACAATTTAATGGTGAACTTGCCGAAACCACACCTACTCCTGTTAATTCCGAAATCGGTTCGTTGACTCCTGATGTCCAAAACACCCCCACCCCAAATAGTCAGCCAGCCGAATCTACGCCTGAAGTTGAACAAGTTTGTTTAGAAGATAACCAAAATATTGTCGATAGCACCAACGATTTATGGACCATTAATGATGTTGATAAAATTTCTGAAACAACCCAAAAAGTCCAGCTTGGAACCAAATATATTTTCCCCTCCGACAACAAAGTCTCTGTTACTTTCAAATGTTTACCCAAAGATGAGGCCCTTCGTACCACTCTAAAAATTCAACAAGTTAAAACATCGGATTTAAAACTCCCCGATAATATGGGTAGTCTAGGTGAATACGCTTACGATATTACCACCGGCATGACCGATGGCACTTTCGAATATGATGTAACCCTACCAAAAACATCTGACTCTACTGCCGAAATTTCCTATATCGAAAAATCTTTAGAACAGGCAAAATTAAGTGTTTCATCTAGTGAAATAAATACTATTGATGAGTCAAAAATCGAGCAACAGGACAATTCCGTAAAAGCTTCAAATATCGATCATTTCACTATATTTATTATCGTTAATCCCGATGAAACATTGGTCGATAATAGTGTGGAAAACCAAGATAGTGGTTGGGTTTCAGACAATAACTACGCTACATTTGATAGCAATAATGATTATGCTGACTACGGATTTCCTAATCTTGGTATACCTTCAGGATCAATAATAGAAGGGATAGAAGTTTATGTGGAGGGCTACACTAGTGGTCGAGATTTTGATATTTCTTTATGGAATCAATCCAATGGTATTGATGAATATACTTCTTTGAAAAATGCCAATTTAGGTAATAGTGAAAGTACCATTACTCTTGGTGGTCCTACTGATAAATGGGGAAAAACATGGACTGATGCCGATTTTGACACTAATTTTAAAGTTAGAGTTGACGCAACTTCGGGAGGAAATACTGCCTATTTAGACATGGTTCAAGTTAAGGTTTATTACACAGAACCAATCTCAGTCACTCCTCCTGTTCTTCCAAATAATCCTAGCGATACCTATGCTTTGACATCTGTGACCGGTAATTGGACCGCTATTTCTGGCGGAAGCGGTCATCAGGGTATTGGTACTACCGAAATTAGATGGGGAACCCCTGCTGGTGTTCAAAAAAGTGGTCTAAGATTCACCAATAGTGGAGCTCAATCTTTTAATTCTGGAGATACTTTTTACTTAGGTATGTTAACTCATATGAATTGGGGAACGTATGCTGGAACTGCTGCCAACGGTGCTACTTTACAAATTACCTTAAATTTTAATCGACCAAATATTCCAAACCCAGTATTTACTTACGATTTCGATATTGAAGAGACATCTAATTCTGCTGGATCATGTAGGCCTTATCAAGTTTCAAGTACTCCCTGTGATGACAAAATAACTTTCCCAACTAGCTATGGAACTCAGGTGGTAACTATCGGAGATATTCAATACACTCTTGTTATTGATGGATTTGTCAACGCTTATCCAAGTGGTAGTGCTGTGCCGGCTTTTATAACTGAAGAACAAAGAGAAAATTCTGCCCTTTTAGTTGGACATCTTTCCTCAGAACTTATACCCGCTCCTGCAATAAATATTGAAAAGAAAACAAATAATACCGACGTAACAACTTCTCCTGGTCCAGAACTCAATACTGGAGATTCTGTTAATTGGCAATACATCGTTCAAAACATTGGTAATGTAGATTTGACTAGCATCACCGTGGTTGATGATAAGGTCGGTGCCATAACCTGCCCTTCTTCTTCTTTGCCAGCATCGGCTATTCCTTCCGAAAGAGTTATGACTTGTACTGCATCTGGTATAGTTGCGGCCGGACAATATACAAATACTGCTACGGTTACCGCCTATCATACAAATGGAACAGTTACCGACTCTGATAGTAGTTGGTATTTTGGCATTAACCAAAAAGGCCATATTACTGTCCAAAAGACGACTCTCCCCGCTGGAGATTCAACTGTTTTTACTACGTATCTTACACACAATACAAACGGAACACATCTTGCTACCGGAACAATTTCCGATTCTACTGATTACACTTTTGATGTTGATGCCGGTACTTATAAAATAGTTGAAGATGTTCCTAGTGGATGGGGTGCAACCAGCAATCCTTGTCTAAACGGTGTTACAGTGGCTGCCGGTGAAACCAAATATTGCGCTATTGAGAACCAAAAACTTCCAGTTTTAACAGTTGAAAAAGTATTAATTGGTGATACTGCTCCATATTCTGATTTTAGTTTTAAAGTTGATGGCGGCACCGCCACTCCGTTTGAATCTGACGGCAATAATCAAATATATATTGTTCCCGGCCAAGCATACAATCTCACTGAATCTGATCCGGGTTCTATTTACAATGTTTCTTATAGTGCCGGATGTTCGGGTAATTTAACTTATAACCAAACTGCTACTTGTACAATTACTAACACCAAATATGGCAGTCTAACTATCATAAAAGATGCTAATCCCCATAGCTCTCAATCATTTTCTTTCACCACCTCCGGAACCGGCCTTAGTAATTTTTCTTTAACAGATGATAGTTCTGATTTTTTAAGCGATAGAAAAACTTTCAATAATCTTTTGCCGGGAACATATTCGGTGGCTGAATCGAGTGTCAGCGGTTGGGATTTAAGTGATGTCACTTGCACTGACGGTAGTTCCAATACTGCCATCAATTTATCTGCCGGTGAAAACATTACCTGCACTTTCACCAATACTATGCGCGGAGCTATTGGCGGCCACAAATATCACGATGCTGATGGCAATATTTTTACCACAGACGATAGAACTTTAGTCCCCGATTGGAATATTACTTTAATTAATAATGATACAGGAACCAGTGTTTCTACCATTACGGATCAAAATGGATCTTATAGCTTTACTAATATAATTCCAGGTAGTTATACCTTAACCGAAGGCTCAAGATCTGGCTGGTATCACAGTGGCACCCAAAGTCTCAACGTGACTCTTAGCCCAGGGCAAAACAATTTTGGTAATGATTTTATTAACACTCAATTTGCTTCCGTCACTCTTTATAAGAATGTTGACACCGACGGCGATGGGGATATTGACGACACCCATTCAACTAACTGGAAATGGAACCTTGAAATAGGTAGTACTAACACTGAACATTCAACCGGAGCCGTTATCAATAATCTATATCCCGGCCTATATACCATTTCTGAACAACAACAATCCGGATATCGTGTGACTTCTTTAATTTGTAACAATGGCATTATCGGTGCCGATAATCATTACGGTGCGGTTGAAAGTCAAACCATTACCCTATCTTCTGGTCAAAATTTAGTTTGTACCTTTACTAATACAAAACTTAATCCCGCCTTAACCATTGTCAAAACCGCCACTCCATTAACTTATTCTGCTGTCGGTACCACTATCTCCTATAGCTATAAGGTCACTAACTCCGGCAATGTGAGCTTGGCCGGACCAGTCACTATTAATGATGACAAGGCTACTGATGAAAGCTGTCCACTAGTCAATACTGTTGGAAATTTTGATAACAAACTAGATCCTACAGAAGAAATTACCTGTACTGCTAGTTATATAATTAGCCAAGCCGACTTAAATGCTGGTAGTGTCACTAATATTGCCAGTGCTTCAGCCGATGGAACTACTTCACCAACTGATACGGAAACAGTAACTGCAAATCAGACTCCCACCCTAACCATTGTCAAAACCGCCACTCCGTCAACATACGATGAAGTAGGCGATGTTATTTCTTACAGTTTCTTGGTCACTAACTCTGGAAATGTGAGTTTGGACGGACCAGTCACCATCGATGATGACAAAACCACCGACGAAACTTGTCCGGCTGTCACCACTGTTGGTAATTCAGATAATCAACTTGATCCGGGTGAAAGCTTAACTTGTACCGCCTCTTATAGTATTAAGTTAGCCGATCTTAACGCCGGTAGTATCACCAACAAGGCTACTGCATCTGCTGACGGTACTACCTCAAATGAAGATACTAAAACCGTTACTGCCCTTGCCGGTAAAATCATCATTGAAAAACAAACTTTACCTGATGGTCATTCACAATCATTTGAATTTAACCCAAGCTGGAGCGAAACTAATTTCAATCTAAAAGACGGCGAGTCTAATAATAGTGGTTGGTTAGCTCCGGGTTCATATTCAATAGTTGAAATATTACCTGACAATTGGAGTCTCACTGGAATCACTTGTAACGATTCAAATAGTCAGGCCGCCGTTGGTGCTGCTGTAACTGCTAACATTAATCTTGAAGCCAATGAAACTGTCACCTGTACTTTCAACAACGCCCAAAAAACTCTGCCTCTTTTTGTCAATAAATTTGAAGATCACAATGCTAATGGTCTAAAAGACATCCAAGATAATTCTCTTGATGGTTGGACTATGGAGCTTTATGATAATGAAACTTGTACTGGTAGTCCGCTTTCAATAATAACTACTGATTCTGTCACTTCTTTCCCGGGAACCGCCAAATTTGAAAATTTATATCAAGGTAACACCTATTGGGTAAAAGAAGTTGAACAACCAAACTGGTTAAATACCACCGGTAATTGCCAAGCCATCACTATTCATGATGACCCCAATAATTATCTTGAATTTGGTAACTTTCATTATGGTCAAGTTTCTGGCTATAAATTTGAAGATTTAGATGGTAATCATATTTTGGATATTGGTGAAACTTATCTAAAAGATTGGGAAATTAGATTATATGCCGACAATCATGACAGCGGTTGGAATTTACTTGGAACTACTACTACTAATTCCAACGGGCAATATGTCTTCTCTAATAATCTTCAATTAAACAATTACAAAATCTGTGAGGTTTTAAAAACTGATTGGATTCAAAGCTACCCAATCGACACTAGTGGTGGCAACAATCATGATGAAGCCACTAATTGTCACTTCTTCACTGTCAATGCTTCTGGACAAATTTTCTCCAAAGATTTTGGCAATTTCCAAAAAAGCCAAGTCACTGTTTATAAATTTCACGATCTTAACGCCAATGGCACTCGAGAAGAAAATGAACCATTCCTTTCTGATTGGGAAATGACCATCACTCCAAATGGCGACACTAATTCTATTAAACAATTAACCAATAGCAATGGTAATACTTTATTCAAACTTGAACCAGGTCAATATGTTCTGGATGAAACCATCAAAGACAATTGGTATCAATCTAATATCTATTGTGAAGACACTGGTCCGGGAGTTTTAATCACTGCTCCGGGTGAAGC
>CAYOPC010000005.1:19825-23061 GCA_964405765.1 uncultured Gammaproteobacteria bacterium
GTTTCCGGTAATAATTTAACTATTAGTCCCGGTCGGTCAAAAACATGTTATGTCGGCAATTATCAAAAAGCTACTATTACTCTTTACAAAGATGTCATTAATTATAACGATGCCGACATTGAAGACGCTCAACTTTTCACCGTTGATGGGGGAGATTTAGGTGTTTCCGGTTTTGCCGAAGGCTCACCGGTTAGTTTCACTGTTGATCCCGGAACCTACAGCTTTAGTGAAATTGACATCCCCAACAATTATGAACTGGTTTCCGAAAATAATCGTTCCCTCACCGTTATCAGCGGTAGTCAAAATTCTCTAACCTTTACCAACAAGAGAAATCCGCCGCCAAAACTTACCATTGCCAAACAAAACAATGTTACCGGTAATCTTAGCCCGGGCGATGCTGTTGAATACACCATCAATTTAGACATTAATGATAACGATATCACTAACCTCAAAGTTACCGACCTTTTAAGTAATGGCTTTGTCTATCGACTTGGCTCTTATCATGTTTTCCAAAATGATATCGACGTTACCAGTCTAGTCGGCGAACCTCAATATCATTCTCCCGGTCTTTGGGATTTGTCCAGCCTAGGCAAACTCACTCCGGACGATGAAATCAAATTAGTCTATACTGCCGATATTGCCTCCGACCAGCAACCGGGTAAATACACTGATCTTGCTTGGGCTATCAGTAATTATGCCTATGAAGACGATTCCTTACTGGCTCAGGCTCAACCTACCGGTTATGTCGATACCAATTTCGTTGGCACTATTGTTCCTATCGCCAAAAACTCTCAAAATTCAGTCTCGGCTGAAGTTGAGCAAAAAGTTGAAGGTCAGGTCTTGGGTGCGTCTACCGAACTTCCGGCCACCGGAGCCTCCGTTTTGTGGCTAATTCTCAGCGGTGTTTTGGGATTTGTTGGTATTAGTCTCTTAAAAATTAACAAAAAATATATATTGACCTTATTATTTGTCCTCTTAAGTGGTGGCCTTATGGTCAAACCTGTCTTTGCCGCCAATTTTGTCCTAAGTATCCAGGAACTAAAAACACCCAGTAATACTAAGGATTTAAAATTGGAGTTTAAAGCTCTACATCTTAACAATGGAGTCATCACCGCCAAATGTCTCAAAAAAGGACCCTCCGATTCTGGTTTTTCTCAATTTGGTTCTGATATCGTCTTATCTGCCGGTGGCAACAGTTCTTACTGTGATCTATCAAACGCCATCAATGACAACGGTTCTTACCAATTCACTGTCCAGGCCACCGATGGTGTTGATACCGCCACTAAAACCGTCTCGCTTGATTACAACACTTCAACTCCCGGAACTCCTCATGATTATCGTAAAGAAAACATCAACAGTAACAACTGTGATTTTAAAATTCATTTCAAAACCGATGCTGACAGTGGTAAAACCGTCAAAGTCGAACTTTATCGTTCCACCGATTCCGCTTTTTCCGCCAACAATGAATCTTTGGTACATTCGGTTAATATCGGTTCTGATCAGGAATACGATATTTACAATAGTGTTCCTGATTGTTCCAAGACTTATTATTACGCTCTTCGGGCTTTTGATAATACCGGCAATGGTTCCGGTTTAATTGGTGACAGAATCACTATTACTACCACTACTACTACCACCGAAACTACCGTCAATCAAGCTGATCAAACTACCGGCGCCATTCCGGTAATCGGCGCTGATATCCCTTCCGAAACTAATCCAACCATCACCCCGGAAGGTCAAGAGGAAACCACTTTGGGTGGGGATACCGGTCAGGTTTTGGGAACCCAAAAAGGCACTATCGCTGATTTTGTCGGCAGACATAAATTCATTTCCGGTCTAATTGGCGTCGGTATTTTGGCTATAATAATTTATGCCTTCAAGAAAATTAGGAAAGGTAAAAAAAATTTCCGAAGAAAATAAAATTAAAGTCCCTCTTGTTAAAGAGGGATTTAGGGAGATTGGATTTATTGGCATAATTTTAGTCATAATTGCCCTGACTATTCCTCTCAAAACTTTTGCTCCGGTCATCAAATCAGAAATTAAGTATCAAATAAATAAAAACAATAGCCAGCTTGCTGATATCACCCCCATTGATACTGATTTTTCTATAATCATCCCCAAAATCGGCGCCAATACCAAAGTTGTTTCTAATATCAATCCATTTAATCTCGTGGTTTATCAACAGGCTTTGACTAAGGGAGTCGCTCATGCTTCCACTTCTGATACTCCCGATAATTCCGGCAATGTTTTCATCTTTGCTCATTCTGCCGGTAATTGGTATCAGGCCAATCAATATAATGCTGTTTTCTATTTACTAAACAAGCTTGCTCCTAATGATCAAATTCTTATTTACTATCAAAATAAAAAATATACTTATTCGGTTAATGAAATTAAAATCGTCGGCTCCAAAGAAACCGATTATTTAAATCGTAATTTTGGTCAACATCAATTAACTCTCATGACCTGTTGGCCGCCGGGCACTACCCTCAAACGTTTATTAGTTACCTCCAAACTTCAAAATGAATCTCCATCCACTCCATCAGCAACTCCTAAACCAAATCAATAAACTTAATTCCAACCCTGACCAAAAGGAAATTCAGTGGGTTCAAAAATATCTCGGAACCGACAAAATTTATCACGGCTTTTCCAGTAAACAAATTGGTAATCTTGCCAAAAAATTTGTCAAAGAAAATAACTTATCGCCAGATGAAACTATTTTGGTTTTAAATTCCCTTTATCAAAACGGCACTAGTTTTACTGAATTATCTTTAGCCGCCACTATTCTTTCTTTTTCTAAAAAATTACTCGAAAATTTTGACCCCAAAAACTTGGATTTTTGGTTAAATTACACTCACGGTTGGGCTGAAAATGACGTTCTTTGTCAGTCAAATTTTACTGCCGATATTTTGCTTTCCAATTGGGAAAACTGGCAAAAAATCTTAACAGAATTTAACCAAAGTTCCAATGTTAACAAACGCCGCGCCAGTTTAGTTTTACTTACCAAATCTCTCCGTCAGTCCGACGATCCGCGTTTGTCAAAATTAACTTTTAATAATGTCGAAAAGCTAAAAGGGGAGAAAGATATTTTAATTACCAAAGCCGTTTCCTGGGCTTTACGTTCTTTAGTCAAATTTCATAAAGATGAAGTTTTAAAATATCTTGCAGACAATCAAGATTCTTTGCCCAAAATTGCCTATCGGGAAACTCTTTCCAAAGCCCTCACCGGCCGCAAGTAC
>CAYOPC010000005.1:23161-25811 GCA_964405765.1 uncultured Gammaproteobacteria bacterium
TGCTTTCCACAAACGTCAATGCCATCCCCATAGCATTACCTCGTCCGGTTCGGCCGATTCTGTGAATATAATCTTCGTAATTATTTGGTTTGTCGTAATTAATTACATGAGTGATATCTTTCACATCCAAACCTCTGGCCGCCACATCAGTTGCCACTAAAATATTTATTTGATTTTCTTTAAACCTTCTTAAGGTTGTTTGTCTTTTATATTGTGGTTTATCTCCATGAAGTGAATCGGCCTTAAAACCGCTGTCAATCAAATCATTGGAAATTTTTTCTACTATCATTTTAGTTCCGCCGAACACTAAAACCTTTTTAAAATCTGATTTATGTAACAGGTTTATCAACATCTCTTCTTTATTGTTTCGGTTAACCATGACTACGTTTTGTTCCACATGATCACTGGATTCCTGGGTTTTTGCCAAAACCTTTACCGGATCAGTCAAAAAAGTATCCACTAAAGCTTCAATTTTTCTATCCATAGTCGCCGAAAAAAACAATGTTTGTCTATTGTCAGGAATTCTGTCAACAATATCTCGGATGTCATTAATAAACCCCATATCCAGCATTCGGTCAACTTCATCCAAAACTAAAGTATCCATTTGGCCAAAATTAATTACTTTTCGATTAGCCAGATCTTTAATTCTCCCTGGAGTTCCCACAATTATGTGTGGGTCTCTTTTAATATCCATGATTTGCTCTCTCATAAAAGCCCCGCCAATCGCCAAAGCCACATAGACTCTCAAATCAAAAGTAAACGATCGGATTTCTTGTTTAATTTGTTGAGCTAATTCTCGGGTGGGGGCTAATATCAAAATCCTTTTTTGAGGATTTTTAGTAATCATATCAATCAAAGGTAAAGCAAAGGCGGCTGTTTTTCCGGTTCCGGTGTTGGCAATTCCCAAAACATCGTCTCCTTTCAAAATTGCCGGGATAACTTCATCTTGAATTTGAGTCGGTTTAACATATCCCTTACTGTCAATATTTCTTTGTAAAATCTCACCAAAACCAAACTCATTAAATTTATGTTTTACTTCAACTTCTTCAATTTTGACTACCGGACAGGCTTTTTTAATAAATAAAGCCGGGTTAATCTCGCTTCCAAAACTTCTTTTTTTACTTGGCCCGAAACGACGTCGTTGTTCACCCGCCTGACTATTAAACTGTCGGCGTGGCCCGTCCGCCTGACTGTGAAACTGTCGGCGTGAACCGCCAAAACTAGGTCGGGGAGCACTGAAGTTTCTAAATTCACCGGTTGAATTTCCGTTTCTGTTTCTTCGTCCAAAGGACGCCTTTCTATTGTTATACATAATATTTTTGAGCAGCAACGTCTTTTGGCCGTAACCTCAAGACTAACAATGCCCAAAAATATTAATTCACACCGCAATTTCTGCTTGGGCAGTTTATTATCAATTTCTCAATTGCTTAAATCAGCCTGTAGTCTATCATATTAATCTTTTATTGCAACTTTTATTCCTATCTTAAGATTTTTTACTTATCATCTGGGATTTGTTCTATTTTGTTGTCTTTTAGTTTTTTTTTTACTCATATATAATTTAAAAAGGACATATCTGGTGTTCAGTATTTGGTGTACAAAAATGAAAAAAATATTATTAATTTTTAGCCTGATTTTGGGAATATGTTGTCGTCCAGTCTTTGCCGAAGAAGAAATAGTTATTATTGATAGTGTCGCCACCGAGGGAGTCTATATCGGTCAAACTTTTCCCGTTGGCATAGAAATTCGTGGTGCCGAACCCAACACCACTTTTTATTATAAATTTTTTGGCGGAATTGGTGATGACCGTGATTATATTCAAAACAACGAGTCGCTTACCTATATGACTAATTGGGTAAATTATCCAACATTTACCACCGATTCAAGCGGTAATGCTTACCTTGAAAGCAACGCTTATATTAGAACTAATAGTCCAGAAGGTTACTACAATCTTTATATTCAATTGGCTTTCCCGAATTTTTCCAGTCCAGCCAATTACACTAGTTTTCCTCAACCAATCAAAGCCATTTCACCAACCACCACGCCGACAGTTATTCCATTACTCACATTAAGACCAACCGCGATTACCACAATTCAACCAACTTCAACTCCTACTTCTACCCCCACCTCCACTCCAAATCCCGCTCAAACCACACAAACAACTCCAACTTTGTTGCCCAGTCCCACAATCGACTTAAGAAAGTTTGGTTTATTTAAATCATCTCCCATAATATCTGTCACCCCCACTTCTGATGATTCCATTAACACAATCGAGGACAACCTTGCCACTATTCAAACCGGTTCAAACCCTCCAAAACTATTAAACTCACCTCAAATTCAAAAAACCAAATCTATCTCCAACCTTGGTGCTAAAGTATTTTTTGTTTTTTTATTAATTTCTGTATCATTTACTTTATATTGTCTTTGTTTTTTTGGTTATACTTTCAAAAGTTTATTACCCGAGGTAAACCATTTTCTTTCACCAATTAAACCTCAATTTAAAAAAATATTTTTTACCCTAAAAAAAATATTAAAAATAATTTTTCAATATACTCAAACTGTTTTCATAGTGATAAAAACCTCTTTTAATCAGTTTTTTATATTTATAAAAAATCATACTAAAATCCCCAGAAAAATTAAAAGATATCTCAGC
>CAYOPC010000005.1:25911-30519 GCA_964405765.1 uncultured Gammaproteobacteria bacterium
TTCTGGCTCCGTTACCGACCTTCAGACAGATGACACTAACTATCGCGTTTTGCGTAGTTTTCCCACTGCTTACACCGCCGATTTTCAAACCATCTCGGTTGATGCTCAAACAACTTCAGTTTCTACCGCTTATGCCGACAAAGCCAGTATCAGTTGGCACGTCCCGGCAAACGGAAATTATTTAATTATTGCCAATGCCGGTATCGGTCGTAGTTCTACTACTGCCGCCAGAACCTCAAAAGCCATCGCCACCCTTGATACTGGAACTACTTTGGGTGAAATATTTTCTGCCGACGACACTGATATCGATTTGTACCGTACTTTTTCTGGAGTAAAAATTGTCAATCTTTCTGGTGGTTCCCATACCACTAACATAAAAGTTGCCGCCACCAATACTTCACGTAACCGGGCACTAATAAAAAATGCCCGGATAGCTGCCATGCGGGTTGACAATATTCAAATGAATATGCCCGCCAACGGAACCACCACTTCCTCCACTTATACCGATATCGCCACTCTTACTTTTACCCCCAGCAAAACCGAGGATTGGCTAGTTTTAGCTCATGCTGATGTTACCAATAGTAGTGCTGGTAGCACTTTAAGTTATACCAATCTTATGGTTGATTCCACCCAATTGGCCGAAAGTATCGTTCGTGTGGCCAATGCTTCTCATTATCTCCCTTTTGATGTGCATGATACTATCTCTCTCGATGCCAACACTAGTTACACCTTCAAAATTCAAATGAAAAGAAATGGGGGAACAATCACCTACCGAAATGTGGGAATTTACGCTATTCCTAAATCTATTTTTCAAGCCAATGGGACTGTCGAGGCTATCGGAGAAACCAGTTGTTCTACTTGTGTTCATGGTTCTCCTCTGACTGTCGCCACTTTAAATCTCAATACTGATGTCGGTGGCACTTATTTGATTACGGCTACCGGTGAACAAAAAACAAAATCCGCCTCTTATTACAGCGGTGTTATTCTAAACGTTGGTTCAACTGAAACCAAATCAATCGTTGATGTCGGGACTACTGCTCATTATTCTAGTTTTTTGCTTCAAAAAATCGTCAGTCTTTCCACTGGTTCAACCACCATATCGGTCCAATTATTTACCCAAACTTCAGGACAAACGGCCATGATAAAAGACGTTCGTATTAACGCTATTAAACTTGGAGCCGCCAGTGGTCAAAAAATGGAAGTTGAATATACCGGAGTTGGTAATACCTTAAACTGGACGAGATTAGATTACTTGGTAAATTCCGCATTTTCCTTGGCTTCTGTAGGAACTACCCTTCAACTTTGGAACTATAATTCCAGCGCCTATCCGACCACCGGTGATGGTTTCCTCTCCTACACTTCTTCGGCTACTCCAAATACCTTTGAGGATAAAACTCAAGCCATAACTACCAATCCTAACTATTTTCGAAATTCAACCACCGGTGAGTGGAAGTTAAAAATTAAATCTATTACATCTAACGGAACCTGGATCAGTTGGTCTGGTGATTTATTAAAATATTATTCAACGGAATCTGTTGCCAATACTGCACCCGTTATTCCTACACTTGTTTCTCCCTGTACCGGCACTACAGCAGTTTCCTTGACTCCCTCTTTTGTTACTGTTACCACCGATGCTAATGGTGACAATCTTCAGTATGAATTAAAGATTTGTACCGATTCTGGTATGTCATCCAATTGTCAAACCTTTGATCAAACCACCAGTAATGTCGGTTGGTCAGGTCAGGATGTCGGTACTTCCGCCTATAGTTCAGGCACCACAGCTACTTATGTTCTACAAGTAGGCAATTCTCTGGCCGAAAATACTACTTATTACTGGAAAACCCGAGCCAAAGATTATGCCGACACTAATACCTGGTCATCTACCCAAACCACCCCTTATTCTTTTACTACCAACATTCGACCAAATACTCCAACTCTTATTTCTCCAGGTACTGGTACCACCCAAGTTTCTCAAACCCCATCTTTTACCACAGTCACCACTGACAACAACAGTGATTCACTCCAATACAAAATTGAATTAGCTACAAACGATACTTTTACTCAAAATCTCCAGACCTTTGATCTCTCATCTTCCTCAACTGGTTGGTCTGGAATCGATGTTGGTAGCTCTGCCTATTCTTCAGGAACTACTGCCACCTACACTATCCAAGTTGGTTCCAGTCTGGCTGCCTCTACTACTTATTATTGGCGTTCCTCTGCCAAAGATCCTTCCGGCACCAATCGTTGGTCAGCCGCCCAAGGGTCAGTCTTTTCCTTTACTACCGTGCTCCCCCTAATCACCCAAGTTTCGTATCGTTGGTCAGACGATGATGCTTCTGGTGAATTACGAAGTGAAGGAGTCGGCGACACTTGGTACAGTTTAGATTATAATTATCGCACTCCTATCACTGTTACCAACAATATTGGAACGTCTCTTACCGATTTCCAAACTCGATTAACCATAAACACTTCTACTTTGATATCGGCAGGTAAAATGAGGTCAGATTGTAACGACATTCGGATTACTGACAATGATAAGCAAACCTCCTTAAGTTATTATCTGGAAAGTGGTTGTAATACTTCTACTACCGTCGTGTGGGTAAAAATTCCATATTTAACTGCCTCAACCGCAACCACTCTTTACGCCTATTATGGTTATTCCACCGCTGCTACTGCCGCTGATGGTGACAGTACTTTTGATCTGTTCGATGATTTTATTGGTACCACCCTCAACTCCACTAAATGGACTGTTTGGAACCCCAATTCTTGGGGATCATACGCCATTGCCGGTGGTACTCTTGCTTTAACTGGCCCTGATTCTGGTGGCGCCGAAAAAATTTTTGGTATCGGTACTAGCAATACTTTTTATTTCACCAATCATACCATCGAAACCAAAAGCAGATGGACTACCGATGGTGACATTAACACCAACGGTTATTACCAACAATCAGGTATGCTTATAGGAGAAAGTCTTCCTAGTTTTACTTCAAATCGTTATCAATTTCACTACAACCGTTACAATGGTTTTTTAAATATTGAAACCCATAAATATGAACTCGTAAAATACAATAACAGCACTTATACCAATCTTACCAGCACTTCTCTAACTAATGACGACCCTGCCAATTTTGAAATCTTAAAACACGATTGGTATTCTGGACCAAATTTAAAACAATATCGCAGTACCGATGAGGGATCTAGTTTTTCTTCTCTTCTTTCTAGTACCGATTCCACCTACCCCTTGCCTACTTCTAAATATTTATACCTAAATATCGCCGCTAAACAAGGCTCTGATGGGGTGATCACTTCTTTTACGGACTGGGTTCGTATCCGTAAATATGCTTCCAGTGAGCCAACCTTCACTCTAGGAACTGAAACTACCAAACCGCCAAGTACTGGTCCGTCTGGTGCTACTTGGTTGGCCGCTGAAAATGTTGGTGTTACTGGAATTAATCTGAACAAAAATATCCGGGTTCGTTTTTCAGTCAAAAATACTAGTGCCACCGACACTCTAAATTTCCGCCTTCAAGTCGCTCCAAAAGGTGGATCAAATAGTTGTACCGATGTTTCGTCAGGGAATTTTGTCAATGTCGGAACTACTATTGGGACTAATCTTGCCGTTATGACCACTTCTCCTAATTTCACTAATCAAGAAGCTACTACCAATCAACTTACCAATTCTGCTACCGCATTTGTAGCTGGTAAAATGGTCGAATATAATTCAAATCAAACTAATGATATTACTCTAAACAACGATGAATTTACCGAAATTGAATACAACTTTCAAATAACCAACAACGTTGGTGCTACCACTCCATATTGTTTTAGGGTTGTTGATGTTGATACCCCATTAAATACTTACACCAATGTCGCCGAATTAACTACTGCCTATTTTGAAAATAATATTACCCCTAACTCCCCATATTTACCCTATGTCAACAACATTACTGCCCAATCTGGTCAACAATCTCCTGTCTATGGACTTGTCGATCACACTCCGGCCTTTTCGGCTATTTTTGATGATCCCAATACTTCTGATGCTGCCAGTTCCTATCAAATTCAAATTGGTTCTGATTCTGATTGGACCAGTGCTGAAATTTGGGATAGCGGTAAAACCAGCGTTAGTAGCACTTGCAACAAAAATTCCCGTTGTTCCGATATTGTCTATAGTGGTGGCACCCAATTAACCGATGGTTCCACTTATTATTGGCGGATTAAATTTTGGGATGATTCTGATGTCGGTGGTTCTTGGTCTGACACTCAACAGTTTTCCATGAATAATAGCCCGGTGGTTAGCAATATAATCATTAATAACAATAATAGTATCAATCTTTCCGAAAATTCCAGTATTGGTATTAGTTGGATCGCCACTATTACTGATACTGATGGTTATACTAATCTCAATACCGCTATTGGTAAATTATATCGATCGGGAGTTGGTCACAGCTGTTCTCTAAATAATAATAATTGTTATCAAGATACCTCTTGTGACTTTATAAATTGTTCTGACAATACTTGCAATGCTCTGTGTTCGGCCGATTTATATTTTTTTGCTGAAGCCACCGATGTTGGTTCAACTTATGTTAATCAATACTATCAAGCCTGGGT
>CAYOPC010000006.1:0-29743 GCA_964405765.1 uncultured Gammaproteobacteria bacterium
AGATGAATCATAATTTTAGGTTTTTATATACTCTATGTTAGCACCTAAGTAACAAAGTCTTTCGGCTAATTTTTCGTATCCGCGTTCGATATATTCAACCCCATCAATAATTGAAGTTCCTTGGGCGGTAAGAGCAGCCAAGGTGGTAGAGGCACCAGCTCGAAGATCGTTGATAATAAAATTAGCCGGTTTAAGTTTGGCGGGGCCATAAATTTTGACACCATGAAAAAATTCCGGCCGGTCACTTTCGGGATTAAATTGATAAAAAGTAGATGGGTTGTCAATTTTGGGATTAAAAAGAACGGCTTTGACACCCATTTTTTTAAGATTTTCGATGTGTTGAAAACGGGATGGATAAACTCTTTCGATAATAGAACTACAACCAACGGTTTGAGTAAGTAAGACGGAAAAAATTGCCTGCCAATCGGTCATAAATTCCGGTTCCGGACCGGTGACAATATCAATATTTTTTAAAGGTTGGACCCAGGAGATAGTGATTTCGTCGCGACCGGGAACAACTTTAGCCCCCATGTTTTTGATGGTATCTAAGAAAGTTTGAACGGTTTTAGGGTCACTTCGGAGAATATTGATAGACCCTTTGGTAGCTAAAGCGGCACAAGCAAAAGTGACGATTTCGTTACGGTCGCAGATAACTTGATGTTTAGTTCCGGAAAGAGATCTAACTCCGTCAATAATAATTTGTTTTGAATCTTGGGGATGACGATTAATTTTGGCACCCATACTGTTGAGCATGAAAATAAGGTCATCAATTTCCGGTTCCTGGGCGGCATTATTAAGAATAGTTTGACCATCGGCAAAAGCAGCGGTCATAAGAATAGTTTCGGTAACAGTATGGCTGGGTTTGTTAAAGGTGTAATGAACCGGTTTGATTTTGTTGACATTGAACTTGATTTGATTTTCAGTGATTTGAGTAGAAATTCCCATTTGTTGGAAACAATCGAAAAGTCTGTCGAGAGGTCTGATACCGAGTTTGTCGCCGCCGGGAATAGGAACGATGGCGCTGCCGGTACGAACTAAGAGTGGAGCAGAAAACATGAATGAAGTCCGAGATTTTTCGCCGGTGCCGGTGGGAACAGTAGAATTAGTAATTTTTGGGGTAGTGATTTCAAGACAGTGTTCGCCGCAATATTCAATATTAGCACCGATGTTTTTGGCTATACTTTCGGTTATTTTTACGTCAGATATTTTTGGTACATTAGTTAATTGGGTGGTTTGATCGCTTAAAAGAGCAGCGATAATTTGCTTGTAACTGGCATTTTTGGCGCCGCGGATAGAAACTTCTCCGTGAAGTTGGTTGCCACCAGTGATGATGTATCGGGACATATATTAGTAAGTAGTTAATAGCTAGTAGCTAGTAGTAATTAGTAAATAAGGAAAAGGCATATTAAATTATTTTTTAAAACTATTGACAATCGACTTGAAGATGCGGCTGCCTTCAAGACCGCCAGAACTCATATAGATTAAGATATCTTTTGACATCAGATTATCTTTATAATACTTTATTATTTGTTTTTTGAGAGGGAGATAAATTAATTTCGGTCCAAGACAATTCCGGAAATCCTTGGCCGAGTTGCGATTTTTTTTGTCGATATTAGGGCTAAATTTTAGTTGGGTTAAAACTACTTCTTCGGCAAGATCAAAAGAATTTTTTAGTTCACAAAGACTGTTTTTGTATTGAATAAAAGAAGCATGGGGCTGAAAAAGGACTTTGATTTTTCGGTCGGGAAAGTGGTTTTTTAGAGCCGATAAAGCTGAGCTAATACGTTGATCCGATTGAGCAAAATCATCGAAAAAAAGAATGTTTTGACGTTTATCAATCAATTCGAGACGTCTTTTTACTCCTTTGTAAGATGAAATGGTTTTGGAAATGGAGTAACGGCTGAGGTTAAGACTGTCAGAGATAGTTACGGCAGCTAAAATGTTTTCAAAATTAAATTGGCCGATGAGTGAGGTGGTAATTTTGATTAAGCCGTTTGGGGTATGGATGAGTAAATAAGTAATTTCGCCCCGGGGATTAGTTTTTTCAATAAAATAATCCGATGGTTTCGAATTGTAGGTGATGACCGGACAGGGAGAAAAATCGGCCAGTTTTATGGCGGTTTTGCTTTGGCTATTGAGGATCAGAAGACCGTCTTTTGGAAGTTGACTGACTAATTTTTTGAAGGCATCGAAATTTGATTTTTCGTTTGGGTAACAATCTTTGTGTTCCCAATCGGCGCTGGTAATGATTAAATATTTTGGTCGATAGTATAAGAATTTAGCCTTTTTATCTAAACCGTGGACTGATTCGTCACCTTCAATAATTGACCAGTCCGAATCGGAAAATTTAAGAGAGTCTAATTTGTTTTTAGCGTTGCCGCCAAACATGAAACTGGGGTTTTTGCCTGATTGAGAGAAGATCCAGCTGGCGAGACTAGTAATTGTAGTTTTGCCGAAACTTCCAGCGATTACAATAGAGTTTTGTTTAATTAAGTTTTGAGACAGATATTCGGTGGCGGAAATATAAGGAATTTTTAGCTTTTTGATTTGATTAAATTCGTTTTTGGTTTTGTCGAAAGTGCTATAAGATGACCCGATAATGGCTAAGTCGATTTGTGGGTTTATATCGGTCGAATTAATCGGAATGTGGGCTTTTTTTAGATTAGTGCTAACAGGGGGAAAAATTTTTTCCTGATCTGAACCTGTTATAGTATTGCCTAATTTTTTTAGGGCGATAGCCAGGTTGGCAGTCATATTGCCGGCAATACCGAGAATGTGAATATTCATAAATTAAAATTTCTAATTATCTAATGTCTAATTTCTAAACTGTTTGGATTAATTTTTATATGTAACCCAGTTGCCATCTTTAAAATATTCGAAACCGGGCATGTTGCGTTTGTAGAAACCGGTGTCTGGGGAAAAACGACCAAGATAGCAATATTCTAACCCTTTATCGTGGCTGTCAACAACAGTTTGCAGAACCAGTCGGATAGGTAAATTACTGTGGTCGTATTGAGGATGATAAAAAACATAAGCGATGTGGCTGATTTCGTTGGAAAAATAACAGACGGAGTAAGCAATGATTTTTCCGGTTGAGTCTTTCCAAATATAAAGATAGTTAAAGATATGGCGGGTAAAAATATTTTTGATAGAACTGGTGGGGAATTCCCAATTAAGTTGTTTGACCCAGGAAAAAATTTGTTTTTGAACTGCTGGGGTGAAAGAAAAATCTTTTAAGGAAATTAATTCAACAGTAAATTCCTGGGTTTTGTTAAGGATACGTCGGTTTTCAGAGCTTAGTTGGAAATTGTTTATCAGATTAGACCGACTACTGGTATCACGATACCAGTAGTTTATTTGGTTACGTTGGGGCAGAAGTCCGGATTGATAATTTTCTGCCGGTGGCAGTTGGTTTTGAAGATTAAATTCAGGCATGTTTATTTTCCCTTAATTTAAAAGCGGAACGAAAAGCCTCGGTTTCAGACCAGGGAAATTCTGTTTTGCCGTGAAGGATGGTGTTTTCATGTCCCTTACCCATAGCGATAACCGTATCTTTTGGTTCGGCTAATTGGATAGCAAGATTAAAGGCGTCCTGGCGGTTAGGAATATTGAAATAGATAAACTTATTTTTATTTGATTTAATTGTTTTTTTAATGATAGGAATTTCTGTTGAATTTATAAGAACTGAATCCGGTTTAATACCGTTAATTATTTGTTGATTAATATCTTGAATATTTTCATTTCTGGTGTCATCGGCAGTAATAATAGCGATGTCGGCTAGTTGGGAAGCAATTAGCCCCATTTGAGGGCGTTTACTTTGATCACGACCACCGGTGGCGCCAAAGATAACAATAATCTTTCCCTTGTTAGTTTCGCGGAGCGATTCGAGAGTATTTTTGATGGCATTAGGGGTGTGGGCAAAATCAACAATAGCTTTAATGTCTAATTGATTAGAAACTTCTTCCCGACGGCCTTTGGTAATAGGAAAATTTCTGACAGTTTCGATTAAAAATTTGGGATCAATTTTTAATTGGTCGATAATTGAGAAGGCGGCGAGAATATTATAAATTTGGTAGCGGTAGGAACTATCAGTAATAAGGTTATTTTTTTTGATTTTGAAGGAAAGGTTTTTGGGTTTAATGGTGATATCGGTGGCTTGATAGTCTGATTTTTTGTTAATACTGTAAGATAAAAAATCACGTGGCGACTTTTGAAGAATTTTTTCGTATGATGGATCGTCTTGATTGAGAATGGAAATTTGCGATTGGTTAAAAATTTTAGCTTTGGTTTGAAGATATTCATCCATGTCTTTGAAATAATCCAAGTGTTCGTGGGAAATATTAGTAATGGCGGAGATAGCAAAGTGGCAACCGTAAAAACGATATTGATCGAGGGCGTGGGCGGTGACTTCGCAAATAACATGGGTAACTCCAGTATTAACCATAGTTTTAAAGATTTTTTGGATGACAGAGGGATCGGGGCTGGTCATGTGGAGACCAGTGTCGATTTCATGGTCGTCATACTTGGCACTGATAGTGGTGATAACGCCGGCATTAATACCGGCGTTTTTTAGAGTTTCATAAACCAAAGTAGCAGTTGTGGTTTTACCGTCGGTTCCAGTAATACCGATTAAGGTGAGTTTTTTAGCTGGAAAGTGGTAATAGGCTTGGTAGAAAATGCTTTTGGGTAAATGGAAAAACAAGTTCTTGATTTTTTGGAACATTTTGGATGGTTTATTATAGCAAATGGTTGATTTTTGAGGCTAATTCGAACCAAATCGGAGCGGCTGTGCTGGATCCCCAAGGAGATGATTTTGGGTTGTTGATAGTGACAATCATAGTGAATTTTGGATTGTCACAGGGTGAAAAGCCGATATATGAGGCAATAGTGGAAGAATCGGTATAACTACCTTTGACGGCGACTTGAGCAGTGCCACTTTTAGCGCAAACTTCGAGGTTTTTGGGTCGGAATTGGTTGACAACGCCATTTTCGACGGCGTATTTGAGAATATTTTTCATTTGGGAAACAGATTCTATAGAAAAAACGGGAGTTGATGGTTGTTTTTTGGGGTAGTAGATTTGGTTAAGGTTGTCAGAAAAATATTTAGCGACTTTGGGTTTGATTAAATAACCATTATTAGCAATGACATTAAAGGCTTGAAGCATGTTGATTTGAGTAACAACAATTCCCTGGCCAAAGGAAGCAGTAGCTAAGTCAATTTCTGGCCAGCTAGTTTTGACTGTAGGCTTGGACTCACCTTGGAGGTCAATGCCGGTTTTTTTATTTAAGCCAAGTTTTTGATAATAACTAAGGAAGTTATTTAGTCCCAGGTGGCTGATAATGTAGCTCATGCCGATGTTATCGGAGTTTAAAATGATGTCTTTTAGAGTGGAGTCCGGGTGGGTGGAGTTATCCCAATTACTGATGGTGTATTCGCCAATGGTTCTGGGATGAGAACAATCATCGCAGATATAATCAGTATTAATTGATTTTTGATCCAGAGCCATGGTCATGATTATGGGTTTAAAAATTGATCCTGGTTCAAAAAGATCGGCAATGGCTGGATTTTTGGAAGCACTTGGAGTGGCTGAGGAAGTGGCAATCAGACTTGTCATAGCTAAAATTTGTCCAGTTTGAGTTTTCATGACAGTGATAGAGCCGGAATCCGCCTGATATTTGTTAATACCTTCGGATAAGATTTTTTCGGCTTGGTATTGGATACCCCGGTTGATGGAGGTATGGATATTTTGGCCGTCAATTGCAGACAGAGTCCAACTTTTTTTAGTTAGAATAGTTTTGCCGGTGGCGTCTTGGGGAGCTAGAATGAAACCGGTTTTACCTTGGAGTTTTTTGTTGTAGTAAGCTTCAAGACCACCATATCCAATCGCTGTCCCTTCTTCGTCTTTGGCGATAAAACCGAGGATATCTTTGGCAAGTTTGTTTTCCGGATAATAGCGAAGTTGATTCTGGCGGATGGTAATTCCCGGGATATCTTGAATTTGATCTTTTTCTGAATTAGAAAAAAAAGTAGGTAAATCGACCCAAAGTTGTTTACTATTTTCTTTGAAATTATCAATAATTTTTTGATTTTCGGCAATAAAGTTAGGATGAATGAGATCAATTTTTTGAAAAAGAGAATTTAAATCTTCCTGGAGGTTTGGCTTATAAATAGAAACACGGTAATTAGTTTGGTTGAGGGCTAAGGGAGAATCGTCTGAAGATAAAATTTGTCCGCGGCTGGGATTTTCTGTTTCTAGTTTATAGGTTTGACTAAGGGCTTTTTCTTTGAGGTCAGAGCTTTTGATAATTTGCCAGTAAAAAAATCGAGAAGTGACGACAATAAAGGTAAGGATCAGTGATGTCAATAAGAGTCGGTATCTTTGAATCATTGGGAAATAATTTTTAGGGTTTGATTAATAGGAGTTGAAGCTGAGGAGGTGCTTTGGCTAATTTTACTGATCGAACTTAAGTCGGCCAGGTTTTTTTCGACAGATTCAATATCTAATTTAAGGCTATTAACTTTTGTCTGATATTGGTCTAGCTCTGAATTCTGATTAATAATTTCGTTGGAGTAGTAGAAGGAAAACCCCACCTGGATAATTAGACTAATAATAATGATTAAGGTAAAGATTTTGGACATTAAACTATTTTATACGATCTGAGAAGACTAGAGCGGGACAAAGGGTTGTTTTTGATTTCCTGTTGATTGGGTTTAACGGGTTTTTGAGCTAAAATTTTGACTGAATTTTGGACTAGAAATTGTTTAACGATTCTGTCTTCGCCGGAGTGGAAAGTAATGATAGATACATGGCCTTGAGGTTTAACGATATCCAAGCTTTGTTCTAGGAGTTTTTGCAAATTAGAGTTTTCTTGATTGACGGCAATGCGAAGACTTAAGAATATTTTAGTAGCCGGATCAATTTTAGTTTTAATATGGTGATCCTGATAGTATTGTCGGATAATATCAGCTAATCTTTGGCCGGTTTTTATGGGAGATTTTTGTCGTTGGCGAATAATGTGAAGAATTAGAGGTTTACTATAAAGTTCCTGACCAAATTTGGTAAAGATTTGGTAAAGGTCATCAAATGAATAAGTATTAATAATTTCTTCGGCGGTTAAGGTTTGTGATTTTGGGTCAAGGCGCATGTCTATAGATAGTGGATCATTGAAGGAAAATCCCCTATTGGTGGCGGTTTGTTGGTTTTGGCTTAGACCTAGGTCAGCGATTAAACCGTCAACTTTGTTTTTAATGTTTTTATCTACAAAACTTTTGAGGCTATTAAAATTTTGGTGAACCGGAACGAAATTTGAGTTTAGATTTAAATCTTCAATTCGATTAGAAGCTATTTTTAGATTGAATGGATCCTGATCGAAACCGTAAACAAAGCCACCTAGTTTGAGGATTTCAATGGTATGGCCACCATGTCCCAAGGTGGCATCAATATAAATATGGTTTGGTTTAACGGATAGACTATCGATACTTTCCTGAAGGAGAACGGGGGTATGGAAGTTCATTAGTTGGTTAGGTAGTCACCAACCAAGGAAGTGGAATCTGTTTTAGTAACAGTGGTTGGAGTGATGGAAGTGATTTTTCCGGCACCTTTACCATTGGAAAAAACGGAAAAATAAGAGGGGTAGTTTTTGATGGCAACAAAGTAATCGCTTTTGGTGGTGGTAGTGGTTTTGACGGAAAAATCTTCTTCTTTTAGGGCCAGACCACCGTCTTTTTTAATATCGGCTGAGGTTTTTAAAATGAATGGAGTTTCGTAGCTGGCGCTTTGATTGTCATTAGTGTAAAAAATTAAAGAAAGAGTTCCGCCAGAAACGCCTTCATCGTACTTATATTTGCAGCCGTTAGTGCAGCTGGAAGTGCCTAAAAGCAGGTCTTTTTCAATATTTTTGGAAGAAATTTTAACGGTGTCGCCGACGCCTTTTTCCATGGTCAGGCCGTTTTCGCTGGCAGAATAAATAAGTTCATATTCAATTTGGGTGATATTTGAAGGGATATTATCTATTTTAAGCTTAAGCTCATGGCCGTCCTGACGGGGAATTAAAGAAATAATGGGTTTTTCTGATTCAGAAAGAATTAATTCTTTCTGGGCTGATTTGGTTGGGGTTGTATCATTGTTAGTGGTAGTTTTTTTACCACAAGCAGACAGGAAAAATGATGAAGCAACAATGACAAGTGTAAATGAAAGGAATTTTAGTTTATTCATATTAATTATTTAACCTTGTTTCCAACCAACTGTCAATTTCGTCGGCATTGAGCCTGATTTGCCCCATGGTATCCCGATCACGGATAGAAACAGTGTTGTCTTCTAATGTTTGGTAGTCAACGACGAGGCACCAAGGAGTGCCAATTTCATCCTGACGACGATATTTTTTGCCGATATTGCTGCTATCGTCCCAGTCGACAGCATATTTTTGATTTAATTTCTGAAAAATAGCTTCAGCTTTTTCGATTAGTTCGGGCTTGTTGGAAGCAAGGGGGAAAATTGCCATTTTGTAGGCAGAAATTTTGGGATTAACTTTTAAGTAAGTGCGGGGCTCGCCGTTGGGTGTGGTTTCTTGGCGATAAGCGTCAAGAAGCATGAAGAAAAAGCTGCGGTCAACCCCTCCGGAAGTTTCGGTGATCCAAGGGAGATATTTTTCATGAGTGACGGGATCAGTATAAGAAAGATCCTGACCGCTGAATTTGGAATGTTGGGTTAAATCGTAATCGGAACGCCAGTGAATACCTTCCATTTCAGCCCAGCCCCAAGGGGCCTGATATTCAATATCAAAGGCTTTTTTGGCATAAAAGGCCAATTCATCTTTGGTATGCTGGCGGAATCTTAAGTTTTCCTGATTATTGAATAATGATTTGTACCAATTGATCCGGTTTTCTTTCCAATATTCAAACCATTTATCCATTTGGCTGGGATGGACGAAATATTGAATATCCCATTGTTCAAATTCGCGGGTGCGATAAAGGAAATTTTTAGGAGTGATTTCATTTCGGAAAGCTTTGCCGATTTGGGCAATACCGAAAGGAATTTTAACCCGGCAAGAGTCGACAATATTTTTGAAATCAAGATAAATGGTTTGACAGGCTTCACCACGGAGATAGGCATGGAGTTTTTCGCCTTCGATAACACCAATTTCGGTTTCAAATAAAATATTATATTTTCGGCCTTGGGTAAATTCGCCGCCGCATTCCGGACATTTTGACGGATCGTCGAGTAAATCGGGACGGAATCTTTTGTGACATTTTTTACATTCAACCATAATGTCGGCAAAGTTTTTGACATGGCCTGAAGCTTGCCAAACAGTGGGATGAGTAATAATGGAACCATCGATACCAACAACATCACGGCGTTGGATAACGTTGGTTTGCCACCAATAGTTTTTCCAGTTTAATTTCATCAAAGAACCGATGGGACCATAATCATAGAAACCCTGAACACCGCCGTAAATTTCAGAATTTTGAAAAATAATACCTCGGCGTTTACAGAGACTGACGATTTTACTAACAAGGTCGTTTTGATTGTCTGCCATAGATTCCTAAAAAATAACTAATATTTTTTAGGGACTCCGAAATTTCGGAGTGGTTCCACCCTATTTAATAAAAACAAAAGTTTTTATTCACTTAATTTAAAAGTTATCAACTCACGAAGTGCCGGCTTCGGTCACAGTTGATGATGATTATATTTTACACCATCGTTGGAACAAAACAATTTTTATTTAAATAATTTATTACTTTCCAGAGGTTTTTCGATAATGGATTCAAAAAAGCGTTTGATGAGTTTTTGGCTGGTTTTGTAGTCTTTTTTAGAAAAGTTGTCTTTAATATCGGACGGAACACCAAAACCAAGCAGTTCTAAAAATTTAATTTCATTTTGGATGTATTGACTGATTAGGTTTTTATTGATGGCATTGATAATATTCTTAGAGACGTCAAAAATACCTTCCAGATGTTGGTTCTCAGCGATCATTTGATTAACTATTTCAAGAAAATAAAAGAGAAGGTTTAGTTGAGCTAAATTTTTATCTGTCTGAAGAAAAGGATTAATATTTTGAGTTTCAGAAATCCAATTGAAATTATCTTTTTGATAAAGCTGAACTTTGATAGTGTTACCTAGCTGGAGATTGCCTAAACGGCTACTTTTGATATTTTTGGCACCTTTAGCTAGGGCAATGATTTTACCTGATTTTGGCGTTAATATGGTTATTAATAAATCAGATTCTTTAGATGTTTTTTTATTGATGACTATTCCTAGAGTGGACTGATACCTTTCCATTAAAGTGAAAATTTAATGGTTTTATCGGCAACCCATTGGAATTGAGGTTGTTTTTGACCGTTAATTGTAAGGTTGTATTCGACGGCCTTGGTGCCGGGTTGTTTTTGAAGCATAAGGGTGTAAGTTGAGTCAATAGTAGTACCAGAGGTGTATTCGATAGAAGTTTTAAGGTTTGATTTGGGATTAAGACCGAATTTATTACCGTAGAAGCCTTCGAAGACTTGTTTGTTTAATTCTTCATATTGAACAGGGTCAACTTCTGAGCCGGTCATTTTGATTAATTTAGATCCGGTGGGGGTGTAGAAGCGGAAAAGGTTTCGATAAATCGAAGCATTAAGACACAAGTCGCCTTTTTCCAGATTACAGTTGGATCCGGCAGCCGGGTTGGTATAAGTAACGGAAATTTTGTGGGTAGCGACTCCGTTTTTGACGGTAATTTCGTGATTAATTTTTTGGGTAATGAAAATATTACTTTTGGCACTGGCAAAATTGGCGTCGTTAAGATGAAGGTAATCTGTTGATTTGTCAGTATCAAATATTTTTCCAGTAATATTAGCTAAATTACCAATTTCCTGCATTTTTGGGTCGGAAAAGTAAATCATGAGATGTTTTTGATTAATGTCTCTTAAAAGGGCTTCCATAAGGGCGCCCATTTTAGATTTTTCTGAACCCATGACGTTAGCTAATAAGGCGGACATAAGGGGATTCATAAAGTCTTTGCGATTTTTTTCGATATAATCACGCGGACGGCCGGACATCCATTGCATCTCATAAATAATTTGAGGGCAGCCGTCACATCTTTTATCGGGTTCGGTGGTAAAGGTACCGACACGAGTGTCAAGTTTGCCTAAAATGGAAACCATATCAACTAAAAGTTGAGTGTCGATGGCAATAACGGCGTCAAATTGATCTTTGCTTTTGGTGGCTTGAGTGTATTGTTCAAGGAAAATTTGGGCGTCGGTGGGAAAATCGGGCGAAAGATTGCTGTCGCGGAGATAGAGATAAGGTACATTAATATGATAACTTTTGATTAGTCTTGGAGCTGTAGTTTTACTGTTGATTTTGTCATCTAGGTCGTAAATATTACTGGCAGTTCCGGGAGTAACTTTACCGTTGTTTACGGTTAAAATACTGTAGGCAGTCCAAAATCCCCCGCTGGGACGAAGTTCACCATCATTTTGGAAAATCATTAAATATTTTCTGGGTGAGTCTTTGCCGAGGAGCCAAGAAGTTTTAGCTAATAATGGTTTACCGTCTTTGATTAAGGTATAGGCTTGGGAAATCAAGTCTTGAATTTTGGTGATGTTGGATTTAATTTGATAACCCTTGATTTCGTCCGGATATCTGGCAGCGTTGATTTGGTTGACGGAAGTATTAATATCGGCCATTTTTGATTCGATAGTGTCGAGATAAGGAGTGAGACCTTCGATAGATTGGGTGAGGAAGGCAATTCGGTCTTCGGTGGTTTCTTGACTGGAAGTAGCACCACCTTTAATACCCAGGAAATCGGAGTATGGTTCAATGGCCTTGATTAAAATTTCTCCTGTTTCCAGGGCATTTTTGGCAATGTTTATGGCTTGTTTACCGTCTTGATAGTATTTGTTTATAATCGGCAATGAACCGGTTAGTTTGAGTTTATGGTAAGTGCTTTCTATTAAATTTGTCTGGTTTTTGAGATTGTCGATTCTGATTTTTATTTGATCTAGGTCTTTATCACTGATGTTCTGTTGGAGAAGAGAAACTTCGGATTTGGCAGTATTGAGTTGAGCTTGTAATTCTCTGGCCGGAAGGTAAGTGAAAAAGAAAAAAAGGACACTAATAAGTAAAATAACCCCAAAAAATATCAGTAAGATTTTTGGAAGTTTGGATGATTTTTTCTTAATTTTTTTGCCGAGTTTAGTGTTGGCGGCAGAAGTGATCAAGTCCATGGTATTTATTAGTGTAAACAAAAAAGAGGAGAATTACCAGCGAGAGATCATTGAGGTGGGAGTTTTTAGAATGATTTTAATTTCTTGCCAGGTTGATTGATTACGGATGTACTTAGAATCTAATCTAGCCCGTTGTTCAAAATTAAGTTCATTTCTGCCGGAAGTTTGCCAAAGTCCGGTGATTCCTGGTTTAACAGAGCGAATTTCATCGATGTATTTTTTGGTTTTTGGATATTTTTTTTCGTATTCCTGTAACTCTTCTTCACGGTAGGCTCTGGGGCCGACCAAACTCATTTCGCCTTTTAAAACATTGATGAGTTGGGGAAATTCATCAATGGAAGTGGCTCGAATGATTTTCCCAATAGGAGTGATTCGGGGGTCTTCGGACATGGGTAGTTTCCAGCCAGCATCTTTGTATTTTTTCCATAATTCAGGGTAATTTTCTTGGAGTCTTTTATCGTTATCACCGGTATACATAGAACGAAATTTGTACATCCAAAATTCCTGATAATTTTTAGTGACTCTTTTTTGTTTGAAAAATATTGGTCCGGGCGAGCTGAGTTTGATAATAATACTGGTAAACAGAAGTATTGGAGAGAAGAGAATAATAAGAAAGATAGAGCTAAAAATATCTAAGATTCTTTTGAAGATATTAAAAAGTGGTTTTGGTAGCATTATTTTTTAAGAAAATATTTTTTGTATTTTTTATTTTTAACCATGGCACTGACCAGGTCTCTGACTTGATAGCTCTGATCCAAGGAACAGATGAGAAGTCCGTTTGGAGTGTCAATTATAGCAAGATTATCGATTCCGACCAGACCAATTAATTTACCTTTTTGTCCTTGGATTAGGCAGTTTTTGGAATTGTAGGAGAGATATTCTGTTTGGGGATTGATAGGACTGTGACCATCTTTATCTTGAGGAGATTTTAGTTTAATGGCGCGCCATTCACCAACATCGCTCCAGTCAAATTTGGCAGGAATAACTGAGATTCGGTCGCTTTTTTCGGAGATAGCTCGGTCTATTGGGAGTTCCGATGATTTTTTGTAGATTGAGGTAATTTTTTTGGGATTAGATAAATCGGAAGAAATGAATTGTTGGTAAATACTAAAATACTCCGGTTGAAGTTTTTGAAATTCGGAGATGATATCTTCGATGGTGAAAGTATAAATACCTGAGTTCCAAAGGGCTCCCTTTTTAATTAGAGTTTGGGCAGTTTCTTTGTCTGGTTTTTCAATAAATAAATTTACATGAGAAAAGAATTGATTTTTGATTTGGGGAATAATATATCCGTAGGAAATATTAGGGAAAGTGGGTTTAATGCCGATAGTTAAAATTTGATGGTGGCCAGAGGCCAGGGCAGCAGTTTTTAGAATGGTTTTTTTAAAAGCAGTTAGTTGGGGGATAAAATGATCAGACGGAGTGGTGGTGATGATGGCGTTGGGGTTGATTTTTTGGATGTGGCTGATAGCAAGCAGAATGGCGGTAGTGGTGTTTTTTTTACTTGGTTCATAAATGAAATTTGATTGGGGAATTTGTCGACTCAGAAGTTTTTCAATTTTAGTTTGGTAACGCTGGTTAGAAACAATGAAAATATTTTTTGAGGGGACAATTTTTTTAGCCCGATAAAATGATTGTTCTAATAGAGTTTTTGGACTTAATATAGGTAGAAATTGTTTTGGTTGATTAGCTGATGAAAGTGGCCAGAGTCTGGGTCCGGTGCCACCACAAAGGATTACGATAAAGTGGTTTGATGTTGCTGCCATAGTTTGTCAATGGTTTGTTTAAAGTTTAACATGAAAATTTGGTTAGAAAATCGGTTGGCGTTGTTGAGGCAGTCCTGGGTAGAAAAATTTATTGGATTAAATTTTTTAATGGCTTTTGATAAAGATTTTACCGATTGTTTTAGGAAGAAAATTCCGGTTTTGTTATTAATAACTGTTTCAGTAATGCCGCCTTTTTTGTAAGCAATGACTGGTTTGCCGCAGGCCTGAGCTTCGAGCGGGGAAAGACCGTAGTCTTCGATTTGAGGGCAAATTAAAGCCTGGCAATTTTGGTAGAGGAAAAGTAATTTTTTGTTGGAAACATGACCAAAAAAAATAACTTTTGATTTGGGGTTTTGGTTTTTTATTTTAATTAATTTATTTTTGTCTCTGCCTTCTCCAACAATGATTAGTTTTTGGTTAAGTTGATTACAGGTTTTGATGGCCAAATCAATTCGTTTGTGCCAAACCAGGCGGGAGACGACTAGAAAATATGGTTCCTGAGTAAAGTTGTTTTGGCTTGGGGTAAAGAAAGTAGTATCTATACCCGGGTATATAACCTGGGCTGATCGATGGTAAGAGGATTCAATTCTTTTTTGAACAGTTAAAGAATTGCAGAGGAGATAGTCAGGTCGTTGACCGTAAATAAAGTCGGTTTTACGGTATTTTTTTAGGAGAGGTGAGATAATTTTGAATTGAGGTGGTGTTTGGTAAAGATAACGATTAATGTTATGAAAGTAGCAGATAAATAAAGTGTTGGTTGGGGTTAATAGACTATGACCAATAGTGGAAGTGGTGGAGATGACGATGTCGTATTGAGAAAAATCGAATTGTTCTAAGAATATGGAATAAAATGGTGTATATAAAATATTATTTTTTTTGGCAAGTGGAAATTTGTTGAGAGGAGAGGTGTTGATTTTGATATTTTTAGGTAACCAATCGGTTTTTTTAGGATCATGGATTAAGGTGAAAATTTGAGCATTTGGGAAAATTTTTAGAATGTCTAATAAAACCTTTTCGGCACCGCCCCATTGATTGAGCCAGTCGTAAAAAATGGCAACTTTGGGTTGATAATTTTTAATTTTTCCGCCAAAAGCGGACTTGACTTCGTTTGGCAATTTTTAATTTTCAATTAGTATTTTTTGGTAGACAGAAAAGGTTTGTTTGGCAGTGTCGTTCCAGGAGTATTTTTGAATTTGTTTAAAACCCAGTTTAATAAATTTTTGACGAAGATCTGGAGATTCTTGGAGTTTTTTGATTTGTTTGGTCAGATCTTGGGGATCGTGGGGATCAAAATAAAGTACGGAATCTTGATAAATTTCCGGAAGACAGCTACTGTTAGAAGAAATGACCGGGCAACCAAATGCCATGGCTTCGAGGCCAGTTAGGCTAAAGCCCTCCATAAGAGAGGGGTGGACCAGGGCAATGGCTTGAGAGTAAATTTTTTTGAATTTAGTGTCGGGAATATAACCTAAAAATTCAATTTGTTGGTGAACGTGTAATTTTTTTGACATATTTTCGATTCTTTGAGTAAAAAAGTTTCGGGCGCAAATTATTTTAAGTCTAATATGGGGAAGTGATTTAAGGGCTTTAATAATAACTTCGACGTTTTTGTGGGGATATAAGTTGCCGGTATAGATAATATAATTTTCTGGTGAAGATGAGGATATCTTTTGGTTTAAAGTGTCGATTTTATTTAGGAATCCCGGATCAACAGCTTCGTGGGTGGTAGTAATTTTTTGAGGTGGAATGTGGAAACTTTTGATAATATAGTCCCGCCAAAAATTACTAGGAACAATGATGGTGCTGGTTCTGATAGTAATTTCGATAAGGATCATGTAAAAAAAATGTTTGATCCAATAAATACCGGCATTTTTAGTGGTATTAAGACGGCCTTTGAAGAAGTGTTTGATAAGGTCATGAATAGTAACGACTGATTTGCCGAAATAGAGTAAGGGTTTATTAAAATGAGTAAAGTGAACCAGGTCTGGTTTGAGCTGGTAAATAATAAACGGGAGACAGAGTTGCTCTCTGAGAGAATAATGCCTAATAGATGTAGTGATGTAATTGAAATTGTTACCCAGGTCTCTTTTGATTTCGGTTTCTAATTCTGGGTAAATAATTAGGGTAAAACGATATTTCTTAAAAGATGGTTGTTGGGTTAACGCTAAGAGAAGATTTTTAGTATAACGACCGATACCGGTGTGTTTTGGCCCGTAGAGACGGGCATCAATGACGATATGTTTTCTGCCAGAGGCGGATTTCGTTTTACTTCTCATAAATATTTGGCTTTAAAGACTCTTTTAAATTCCAAAAGTTTAATCCCAAACAAAACGAGGTTTTTGGTTAGAGGAGAGTAGTTTTTGAATAGATTTTCCTGGTAGAAAATTCTCATAGCGTTGGTACTGGCTTTGGCAACACGGATTTTGGTTTTGCGGTTAGCTTGGGTAATTTTTTGGGTTTGACTTTTTAACCCTGAGGAAATACCCTGAAAATGACTAATTTGACAATTGGGATTGAAATAAAGAGTAAAACCTTTTTGTTTAAGCTGATAGCAAAAATCTAAGTCTTCGCCGTAGAAGAAATATTTTTCGTTCCACCAGCCAATTTTTTCTCCGACGGTTCTTTTGACCATTAAAAAAGCTCCAACACAGGCTTCGATGGGATGGATTTTAGTTAAGTCCAGATGTCCAAGAAAATAACCGTTTAAAAAACTGGATTTTGGGGCTAGTTTATAAAGGCCGGTAAAATAGCAAAATGATCTCCATGGAGTGGGAAAACCACGATGGCATTCGGGTTGAATTTGGCCCGTTTTGATTAATTTAATGTAACAAGTGGCAGCATCAGCGTTTGGGGTGGTTTCGAAAAAGTCAATCATGGTTTTGAAGGTGTCTTTTTCGACTAATGTATCCGGGTTTAGAAATAAAACATATTTGCTTTGACGGTTAGAGATTTTTAATCCTTGGTTATTTCCGGCAGCAAACCCCTGGTTATTGTCGAGAATTAGAAATTTGGTATGGGAAAGTTTTACCTTTCTGGCTAAGTCTAGGCTTTTGTCCGTAGAGTGATTGTCGGTAATAATGGTTTCGATTTGGTAGTCAGCTAAATTTGAATCAGCAATGCTTTGAAGGCATTTTTGGAGATAACTGCCAGAATTGTAGTTTAAGATGATAATAGAAAGGTTGGTTTTATCAGTCATTGGTTATTTTTTGATAAATTTGATTGAGTCCATTAACGCTGTTTTGATAGGAGTATTTATTGGTTATAAGTTTATGGGCGGCTTCTCCCATAACGGTTCGGTCTTTATGGTTTTTAAGTAAATTAATGGTATTTTTACCTATGTTTTTGTAGGGACAAACGATAGATTCTTTGAAATTTTCGATTTTAATACCGCCCATACCTTCTGGAGTAGTGACGATGGGTAGACGACAGGCCATGGCTTCTAGAAATTTGTTTCTGGTGCCACCACCACTACCCATAGGAGCGAGCAGTAACCAGCAATATTGGTAGTAAAACATAGGGTCGTGAGGCTGACCATCAAAATCAGCTTCTTCGACTATGATATCTTGACTACGATAGTGACTATAATAATCAGGAGCGTGGCGGCCAATGATGTAGAGTTTACAATCCGGTATGGTTTTTTTAATTTCGGGCCAGGAATCTTTAATAATCATTTCGACCGATTCTCGATTTTGCATCCATTTCATATTGGAGACTCCGAATAAAACTGAAGGAAATTTGCTTTTGGGGGTTTTAGGTTTGGATTCAAAAAACTTATTGTCGACTCCGTTTTGAAATAATTCGATATCTTTACGGCCGGTAACTTTAGAAATCAGTTGCTGATCTTCTTGGGCAAAAGCAACTACAGTGTGAGTGGTTTTCCAATAATAGGTTTCCCAAAATTTAAGTTTGAGAACATCGATCCAGAGGAATGGTCTAAGTAATTTTTTCCAACCTGTAATAGTTTCGACATAATGTTTGTAAACATTATATTCAACGGTTAAGTCGACCAGGACAATAGGTACGTTGGTTTTGGGAATATTAGGCATTGGATAGAAACAATCGCAGTGGATCAGGTCAAATTTGTTGGTTTCCAGCTCTTGCTGAATGGCTTGACGAAAGTTTTTGTTAATATGTTTGACAACCAGGAAAGGATATTGACTGAAACCGGTTAATAAAACTTTTTTTGGGTCCCAGGTTTTGCCTCTTTTAACAACAATAACTTTTTTACAATATTGCTGAATATCATTGAGACCTTCTTCGTCAGGACTGAGACAGATAAGGGTGATATTGTTATCAGGAGAGAGATATTTTATTGAATAAAAGGAACTGTTTTGACCACCTGACTGAGAGAGTCGGGGGATGTATGGAGTAATCATAAGAATGTTTCGTTTATGTTTTTTCATTTGGAAGGGTTAGTGATTGATAATAAAAAGCCATCATGATCCAAAAAGGATAGGCGGTTTTTGAAGCCTCGAAAACGTCTATGAAAATGGCGTTGGCTAGCATAGATAAAAGACTACCGAAGAAAATGATAGATAGTAGATTATAAGTGGTAGGTTTTTGGTTGAAAAAAAGAGGAATGGTTTTGATAATAAAAAAGATAAAGATAGAGCCGAAAGTGATCAGACCTAAGAGACCACTTTCACCTAAACATCGGAGGTAATCATTGTCGGTGGCCAGGGTGATAGAACCTAAGCCACTACCGACAAGGGAATTTTTTCTCCAAGCATTAGTGGCTCTGGGCCATTCGGCGTTAAAACGAATTTCGCCGGATCTGGCAACACCAACATCGGCGTCAACGGCTGGGTATGCCTCGGCTTGGTGGCGGATAATGGTAGGTGTGGGAGTAGTTTTGGTGATTGAGCCGGAGATAATAGTGGGAGTTGGGGTGGTTTGAAGGATAATCGGGGTAGGGGTTGGGATGTTTGGTTGGTTAGTAACTTGAGATGGTAGGAATTGATTTTTTAGAGCCGGGATGGTGGCAATTAGACGTTGGTTAAGGTCGTCTGAATTAAAGATACTGAAAACGACTAAAATGGTGACTGGTAAAATCCACCAATATTTTTTAAGAAAGAAAAGAGTGATAACAGCACCACCAAAAAAGGCAAAAATAGAAACCCGAGAAGCAGTTAAGGTTAGGATTTGATATGAGGGTAGCCAAATCAAGAAACTGATAATTTTGATAAAGATATTTTTCTCAATAAGAGCGACGCCAAGAATAATAATGAGGGCAACACTCATGAAAGCGGCCAGGTCATAATGTCCGGCAAAAGTAGAGCTAATTCTAGTCCAAATGTTCATTTGGAGAAGTTGGCCCTTGGAAAATTCGGAATTCATGGTTGAAATTATCGGGAATTGAAAGTACTTTTGTCCATAGCCGTATAGCGAAACTAAGGCGGTGGAAATTAAAAAGAAAATGTAAAGAAAGCGAAAATCCTTGACGGATTTGAGAGAGTTGATGCCGATAAAAAATAAAGACATATATTCGAATCGGCGGAGTAAATGGAGAAGAAGAATATTGGTTGGTTCGGTCTGATAGATTAAAAAAGCGTTAATAAAACTGAGGATAATAGCTAAAAAATAGACCAGGAAAAGTCGGGTGATTTTTATTTTGAATACGGGAAATTTATTTTTGATTTGATAAATTAACCAAATTAAAACGGAAACAGCGATGATAATGTCGTCCAGGCGGATAGAGACGTATGTTCCAGTAACATTAAATAATGGAAATTTAGGGTAAAGTGGTATAAATACCAGTAATATGGCAATAATTGGTCTAAAGATGTTGAATTTTATATTTTTGAGCATGCTTGGAGATAGAGAGGAGAGAAATGAATAAGACTTCGGGTCAGGGCGTTTATTTTTAACATAAATTTGGCAATGGGATATTGCCAAACCGGGCGGTGTTTTTTGAAAAATGAAAGAATACCGTGATATTCGTTGAGAATTGGGTCAAGCCGGCTGGTGGCGGAAGCACCGCCAAGATGAATAATTTGAGGGCCAACTAAATACCAGACTTGATTATTCGGGGTTGATTGAGAAATTCGGTAAGCTAACTCAACTTCTTCGCCATACATAAAATAAGTTTCATCAAAACCACCGACTTTATCAAGCAGCGGTTTTCGGTTTAAGGAGAAAGCGCCGGTAACCCAATCTTGTTGATGGTCGGTTAAAAAGAATTTGTCTTTGGTGTAAAAACACGGAGTGTGAGGATGAAGCGGTTTGATAATTTTATTTACTAAAGGTAAATCATCAAGACTAAGTGACCAGGTAATAACATTGGCCAGGTTAGGGAAAAATCCACCTGAAGCCTGGATGGTTTTATCTCGATTCAAGAGCTGGGCGGTGCAACTGGAAGCTTCCGGATGGGAGCAAAGCCAATCTAAAGCCTGACTAATGGCAGAATGGAGGATAATGGTGTCGGAATTCAGAAAAAGAACGTAATTACCCCGGGCAATTTTTAATCCCTGATTGTTGGCTTTGCCAAATCCCCCATTAAAATTATTTTTGATAATTTTAAATTGGCAATTTTTAAGTTTCAGTGAATTTTGAAATTTGATAATTTTTTTTAAGCTGTCATCATGAGAGTTATTGTCAATAATAATGATTTCAAAAGGGATCTGGTGTAGACCTTTGTCTTTAATAATTGAATTAAGACAGTCGATGGTGATATCGGCGGTGTTGTAGGAGATAATAATAATGGAAAGTATGGGTTTCATTTTTTCTTAAAAAATGATTTAAAAATGAGTAAGGTAATAATGATACCGATTTCGGTGGCAAAAAAAGCCATAAACCGATTGGTGACAGTGGTAGGAAAACGGCGGATAGTGATTTTGGCTTTATATTCCTTATCCTGATAAATTAATTTATTTTTACTACGGTTTTCCGGTTTAGTGAAAACGTCATTTTCCCATTCAAATCCGTTGATATATAAAGATTCTTTAAAGGGTAAAACAAATTCTTCCAAATAATAACTTTGGATAGTGTTGACGATAATTTCTTGAGCTTTTTCCGGAGGATGGTTAAGAATAATCCTAAACGGTGAGGAGTAATAGGCTTTGTAGAAAAGCATAACTTCAGTTCGAGTCATGTTGGTGTAATAGGCAGAGACATGGCTGATTTGGGTGGTGTCTCCGGGTAGATCTGATTTGATACTGTTGGGTAGATCGGGTAAAGTTGGGGTAGGAGAAACAAGATAAACGGCGGCGATAAAGTTGAGGATTATAAGGCTAAAGATAATGATTTTTTTGGTCATTGGAAAAGCATGGCCCGGCCAAGGCGATAGTCGGGGTTTTTAATTTGGCGATCAGAGATTTTTTTGGCAGGAATACCGCCCCAAATTTCAAAATCAGGAATGTCTTTGGTGACTATGGCGCCGGCGGCAACAACAGACCCTTTACCAATTTTGACTCCGGGAAGGATGATGGCTCTGGGGCCAATAAAGACATAATCCCCTATTTCAACCGGTCCAAAAGAATTGCTGTAGTCATTAGAGTTAATGTTGTGTTCGTCATTATAAATTAAAACCTGACTGGCGATACCAACGTGGCTGCCGATTTTTAGAGGAGCGCGGCCGTCCATAAAACAATGATCGCCAATGATAGTATCGTGGCCGATGGTAATATTGGATGGATTGAAAAAGCAGGCCCCAATATGAATAGTGGAATTCCAGGGTATTTTAACTCCAGAAATAATATAGAAAAGTTTTCTGACAAAATGAAGTGGAATAAATCCGACGAATCTTAGAATCATTAACCAAAATTCTAAGAATATGGTATTAATGCGATTGATTGTTTTATTGATTATTTCATCAGAACCGAGGCTTTTACCGTTTCTGTCTTTCATAGGTATAGTTTAACAAAAAGAAAACTGTCTGTCCTTTTAGTTATTGGTTGAATTTTTCAAAAACTTGTAATACTGATTTGGCAGTATTATCCCAAGTAAATTTGTCGGCTTGAATTTTACCTAATTTAGAAAATTTATCCCTAATATTAGGGTTATTTATTTTAATCATTTTTTGACAGAGATCATCGGTATTAAAGGGATCAATAAATAAACCACAGTTTTTAACGACTTCACGGAAAGGTGGAATATTGGAGACAATAACTGGTGTACCGATTTTCATAGACTCAATGGCAGGAATACCAAAACCTTCGTAAAGACTAGGTAAAACTGAAGCGATAGCGTTTTGATAGAGAGTCCATTTTTGGTCTTCGGTAACGAAGTCAGTAAAAACTACGTGATCTTCAATATTTTCCTGTTGAACAGTGGAAAAAATTTCGTCAAAAAGCCAACCTTTTTTGCCGGCAATAACCAGTTTAGGGTAAAACCCTTCCCCAACCCTTCCCTTGACAGGGCAGGGAGTTGATTTAATTTGCTTCAATAGTAAAGAGTATGACTTAATAAGAAATGGAATGTTTTTATTGGGTTTGAGAGTACCTAAGTATAGATAGTAGTTATTAGGTCGTAGATCGTAGGAAGATAGGATTTTTTGTTGGGTTTTTGGACTAATTTTTGGTGGAGTATCAACGCCGTTATAAGCAATATTAATTTTATTTGGATTTATATGATAAGTTTTAATAATTTCGTCTTTGGAAAATTGAGAAACGGTAATAATTTGGGAGGCTTTTTGAAGGGATTCCTTGGTCCAGTTGATTAATTGATATAGATCTTTTTGGGTGAATTGGTTTTGAAACTGAAGATAGCCAATATCGTGAATTGTAGGGATGGTGGGATAGGGTGAGAATGCCGGTGAATAATGGCTTGGGGAAAAAAATAAATTTAATTTTTCTTTTTTAATGAAAAGATGTAGTGGAAGAGCCAGTCGAGTCCATAATTTACCCGGTCCAAAGACAAAGTATTGCCAATTTTTTTTCGGCTGAGGAAGATCTGGTAAAGGTTGGTCTTTTAAGTAGATGAAGTAGGTATTTTTTGAGTCGAGCTGGTAGAGATGCCAGAGAAGTTTAAAAGCATATTGACCGACGCCGACTTTGTTGGGGACATTGGCTTCATTACCATCAATACCGATTAACATACTTTAGTTTATCAGTTTTTCAGCCTGTCAGATTATCAGGAAGACAGAATAAAAAATTAAATTGAATTGTAAATTTGTAAGGTTTGTTGGGCGGTTTTGATCCAGGAGAAATTTTTGGCAACTGCGATACCTTTTTGCCTTAGTTGTTGGCGGAGTTTTGGGGATTGAGTAATTTTTTCGATGGCTTTGGTAATTTCCTGGGTGGAGGTTGGGTCAACTAAAATAGCACAACTTGCGGCAATTTCTTTTAGGGAAGAGTTATTGCTGGTAATTACCGGGGTACCGACTTTAAGGGATTTGATAATCGGTAGGCCAAAACCTTCGTAAAGCGACGGATAAATTAGACAAAGGGCGCTGGCATGGAGAGCAACCATATCTTTTTCGGGAATGAAGCCAAGAATTTTAATACTGGGGTCTTGGGCGGAGATGTCATTTCCCCAACCGTATTTGCCGGTAATGGCTAATTTGATTTTGGTTTGAGGATATTTCTTTTTAAAATTCAGAAAGCTTTCGATGAGGCGGTTTAAATTTTTTCTGGGTTCACGGGTACCTTGGGCCAGGATAAAATTTTGCAGACCATATTGTTTTTTGATAACATCTTTTTTTTTCTGTTGAATTCGGGAGGGTAATTTTAAAAATTGGCCGTATTTGGTTTCGGCAGCTTCGTAAACAAGGCTGGTTTTTGATTGGTTTATTTGAGGAAATAGTTTTAAAAGGTCTGACTGAGTATTTTGAGAAACGCAAATGAAATGGCAACATTTTTTGGCGGCCCAATACATCTTTCGGCGGTGGGCGTTAATAACTTTGGGGTGATGCCATTCCGGGTGAAGAAAAGGAGTTAAATCGTGAATAGTGGCGATGGTTTTAGTGGATAATGTTGGCGGTTGGGTCCAGTCGGAGGTGTGGAAAATATCGCACTTACCGATGAGTAGTTCAATAGGGATTAGTCTAAGTTGATTCCAAAGAATTTGAAGTAATGTGGGTGGAAAGGGAAATTGATAAATGGAAACATTTGGTTTGGAAGAAAGTTTTTTGATTTCCGAAGGGAGAGGTAATCTAAGTGAAGAATAGAAAAGTTTATAATGATTGGTTTTATCGATTTTGACTAGGTTTCTGATTAGATTTAAAGTATAGTTACTAACTCCGGTTTGGTAGCTGACTGAGGAAACATCAATACCGATTATCATAGCCTGAGTATAAAGTAAAAAGTAGAAAGCATAAAGTCTTTTGAGTCATTAACTGGCTGATTTTAGCAGTTTTTGGATTTGATGGCGTTTTTTTATCATTTTGGGTATGTTTTGAATTACCTCTCCATAAGTTTTGAAGATGTCTTTGGGTAAAATCCAAATTGATTTTATTTTATAAATACGAATGGTGTTTTTGATTAATCCGGAGAGATTTCTGAGCCTTTCGTTGGTGATGGAGAAAAAGTTGAGCCAGAATTCTTTTGAGGAATAGTTTTTGATGATGATGTAAATCCAGTTTTTGGCATCCATACGGTAACGGAAATTAGCCATACGACTACTGGTAGCCCCGCCGAGATGGTAAGAAATAGCTTGAGGAATATATAAAGTCTGATATCCGAGTAAATGGAGCCTGAGAGCTAAATCGACGTCTTCTTCATAGGCAAAAAAATCATTATCGAATGAGCCTACTTTTTCTAAAATTTTTTTCTCGTAAACAATAAGGGCGGCTGGAGCTCCCCAAATTAGTTTAGTAGATGGTAGATGGTAGATGGTAGATGGTGTAAATTTTTTACCGTTAGAAACGTTAAGGCATTTGCCGCGGAGAAAAAATTTTAAACCTTGAGATTCAAATTTATCTCCGTCTTTATTGAGAATTGTGCCGAAAAAAGTAGCTATCTTGGGATTGGAGTTTTGAATGATGTTTTGGGAGATTAATTGAAACCAATTACTTTCTAAAGTAAGGTCATTATTAACCAGAACGATATATTGATATTGACTATGGTTAAGACCGTAATTGACAGCTCCGGCAAAACCTAGGTTGGAGGGTAAGTAATAGATTGTAGACGATAGATTGGGGAGTTTGTTTTGGTCTAAAAATTTCTGAGAAAGTTGGCAACTATCATCAATCGATCCGTTATCAACAATGATGATTTCAAAATTTGATGAGGGACATTTTTTAACAGCGGTGTAAAGAGATTTGAGACAGTCAAGAATAAATTCGGAACCATTATAATTGGGTATAATAAGGGAAAAATTAGGATTGTTTGAGTTAGTCATTGGGGTTGGGTATTTTGACAGTATCACCGATATTCAGGTTTAGCCTGAAGGATTCGTTGGCGTTTAATTCAATGACATATTTGGCCGGTTTTTGGTTGGTATAGAGGTTGTTGGAATCAGTTTTGACAGCGGTGGTGATTTTGACGATTTGGTATTTGGAATTTAACCAAATTATGTCTAAGGGAATGTGAGTGTCTTTCATCCAAAAAGGGTATTTACCTTCCCTAGTGAAGACAAATAACATACCGCAATTGGAGCAAAGCTGATTTCTGCCAGAAAGACCTTTTTCCTGGCTTTGAGGCGTTTGGGCTACTTCAAGATAATACGGTTGGTTATTAATAAGCATACTTAGGTTTTCGGGAAAAGTTTTATTTTTCGGTTTAAAAATGAACCAACAGACAGCGATAACGGAGATCAGGGAGAGAATAATTATAATGAGGAGATTTTTTGGGAGATTTTTTTTCTGACTATGGGCCATGTATAGTTATTTTTAACATAATTAAAGCCTTTTTGTCCAAGTTGGTGGCGGAGTTGCGGGTGGTTAATTAGATGAAGGACTTTATTTTTCAGGTCAGTTGGATTTTGGCTTTTGAAGATAAGACCGCCGCGAGTCTGATTAACGATTTCTTTTAGAGGTGGAATATCGGAAGTGATAACTGGTTTTTTTCTAGCCCAAGCTTCGATAAGGACTAGACCAAAACTTTCCTGATTGGAGGGAAGAACTAAAAGAGTGCAATTATCGATAAGATGGGTCAACTTCTTTTGAGGAAAGTTAAAAATAAATTTTATTTGGGAACGGATTGGTTTTGGCTGGGAATTGATAAGTTTTTTAATTTTTGGATAGAATAGGGTTTTTTGACCAGCCAGAATTAATTTAGTTGATAGCAAGTAGCTATTAGCTTTTAGCAATAAAGAAAAAGAATTTATAAGAGTATCAAGGCCTTTGTGAGCTGAGAGAGAACCGATAAATAAAATATTCGGTTGGTCAGATTTGCCTGTTGAGTCGGTAGGCGTTAGCCGGTCAGATTTTTTTATAAGAAATTTTGGGTCGATGCCGTTACCGGCAAGGATTATTTTTGATGGGTTGATGTGGATATTTTTAATAAAAAAGTTGGTTTCGTATTGAGTTAAGGTCCAGAGAAAATCTGCTTGCTGAAGAGTTTTAATTAGTGGTTTTTGAAAAAAATCAGAGTCGGTTTGGTGGAAAGAGGCGTTGATTAAAAGACGACAGGGGTGGTCCTTTAATCTCTTGCAGGTGTGTAGATTGATAATCATTTTGAGTAATCTGGCGTAGAGAATACTGGTTGTGGGTAATGGGCCGGCAATAATTAAATCCGGCCGGAATTTGATTATTTTAGTGGTGGCCTTAATAAACGGAATAAATTTGAATATTGGGCCTTTTTGAAATACTTTGAGTAAATCATGAAGGTATAGTTTTGGGGGAATAAATAGGTTTAATAGTTTTAAAGGACGGCGGAGGTGGTGATAAACGGGTAGATAGATGTTAGACCGTGGTTGGTGGGTTGTAGATATTTTTTGGTATTTTGATTTAGTAAAATCGTCAGTACTGAGACAATCGGAAGATAAATAAAGAGTTTGATGGCCTTGAGTTTCAAAATACCGGCCGATTTTATAAATAACCCTTGATCCTCCATCAATGGCGGGAGGGAAAATATGACTAATTAGGAGGATTTGACTCATGGGTTGGTGATTTGGTTATATTATACGTGGTATGCTAACAATTAGCTTATGTTTAAGAAAATACTAAAGTCTAGATGGCTGAGATTTTCCTTTTCGGTAATTTTGATTTATTTTGCTTTTAAAAGGGTCGATGTAATGTCGTTGTTTGGGCAATTGGCAGGGATGAAGTTGTGGTTTTTGATAGTTAATATTTTGATTAGTTTTTTACTATCGTTTTTAATTTCTTATCGCTGGGCAATGCTGTTAATTAAGCACCCAAGTTTAACTGAGGTGTGGATGTTTACCAAATCAAGTTTGGCAGCATCGTTTTATGGTTTATTTTTTCCAACTGCAGCTGCCGGAGATGTTTTGAAGTGGATAATTATTGATGAAAAATATCCAGAAATTCCAAAAACTAAATTATTGGGGTCAGTAATTTTGGATAGATTTATTGGGATGTCAATGTTTGTCTTGACGGGGGTATCAATGTTGATACTAGCCAAATTTAAAGGGGTAGAAATTCCATGGATAATAGAGTTGGTGTTTTTGGGTTTATCGGTAGCCTGTGGGGGTTTTTATGTAGCTTTGATGTTTTTTGATTTGACTAAAATATGGCGGGTCAGATGGTTGGAAAGATTTAGAGGGATGGCGGAACTGTTAAATAAAGAAAACAGAAAGCAAATATTTAAGGGAACGACAATTTCCTTGTTGAGTGAGGTAATTTGGATTTTTCAGATGTGGTTTATTAGTTGGTATTTTCGGGCTGATTTATCAATAATGTCGATTTTTATTTATTTGCCGATAATTTCTATGATTTTGGTTTTGCCAATTTCCTTTGCTGGATTTGGGGCCAGAGAACAGCTTTATTTATTTTTCTTTGGCGGAGTGGCGAGTTCACCTGAAAGTTTGTTATTAACATCGGCTTTTTCCGGAATATTGGGGATTTTTATTGCTTTGTTGGGGGGATTGGTTACTTTAACTCCTGATTTTAAGGAAAGTGTAAGGAAAGGTGATTTTAAAAAAGGAAAACGAAAATGATTATGTTTGAATAAATTTTGAAATAGTTGACAAAGTTATGGGATTCGTTTAGATTTTTATAGTTTGTCAAGAGTTCCTAATTAGTTAGGACAGCAACCGAGGCCCGAGATTTCGGACTCGCGGTGCTTCTCCGAAGTTTCGGAGGACAAGCCTCTTTATAAATTAATTGGAGGAAAAATATGAATTATCCCCTATTTGTTTCGGAATCGGTTTGCGCCGGTCATCCAGATAAAATTTGTGATCAGATTTCGGATGCGATGTTGGATGCGGCTTTAGAAAATGATAAAAATGCCAGAGTAGCGGTGGAAACTTTGGTAACGACGAATCAGGTGGTGGTGGCAGGTGAGGTGACTTGTGGCCAAAAGTTGGATTATAAAAATATAGTAAGAAAAAAGATAGAGGAATTGGGTTATGTCAATTCTATTTTTGGGTTTGATAGTAAAGCTAATGTTGAAGTTTTAATTCATGAACAATCAAAAGATATTGCTCTTGGGGTGGATAATGATGGAGCGGGAGATCAAGGAATGATGTTTGGGTATGCCTGTAAAGAAACGCCACAATTGATGCCTTTGCCGATAGTTTTGGCTCATGAGTTATGTCAGAGAATGGATGAATTACAATTTGAAAAATTAAATTATTTAAGACCTGACGGGAAAGCTGAAGTTAGCATTAGTTATGAAAACGGTTTGCCGAAATTGGTAGAAAAAATAGTTTTGGCTAAACCGTTTGATCCAAAATTTGAAGTGGATCAGGTGAAGATAGATTTGTATAAATTAGTAGTTTTACCAGTTTTGGAGAAATATAGGTTGAACCGATTAAAGATAGATAAGGTGGTTTTTAATGGGACAGGAAAATGGGAAATTGGGGGTCCGGCCAGTGATACCGGAGTAACAGGAAGGAAAATTGTAGTGGATACTTATGGAGGAATGGGGCGAATTGGTGGTGGTTGTTTTTCCGGTAAAGATCCGACTAAAGTTGATCGAAGTGCGGCTTATGCGGCGAGATTTTTGGCAAAAAATATTGTGGCTAATAATTTGGCCGATAGATGTGAGGTTCAATTGGCTTATGTGATTGGTCAGAAAGAGCCGATAGTGAAATCAGTAGAAACTTTTGGAACAGAAAAGAAAGAGATAAAAATGATTGAAGATTTTGTTTGGGGATTGATGGAATTGTCGGTAAAAGGGATTATAAAAAAGTTTGATTTAAAACGGCCAATATATCAAAAAACCGCCAGATATGGTCATTTTGGAAATGAAGATTACCCTTGGGAAAGAATTGGTTAAACCCACTCCTCAATAAATTGAGGACCTCCCTTAAAAATGGAGGCTAAGTTGCCCTCGTTAAGGGAAATGTCCTGAAAGGACAAAGGGTTTAAGATGATAAAATCTAGTTGCTAAGTTATTAATTAATTGTTAGCTGTTAGCTAATTACTAAAATATGATTTTAATTGTCGGCGGTGCAGGTTATATCGGTTCGCATATTAATAAGGAATTGACTAAAGAAGGATTTGAGACGGTAGTTTTTGATAATTTATATTCAGGTAAAAAAGAGTTGGTTAAGTGGGGTGAATTTTTTGAAGGTGATTTGGCGAAAATTGAAGATATCAGATCAGTTTTTAAGAAATATCCAGTTGAAGCGGTGTTACATTTTGCCGCTTATAAGGCTGTAGGTGAATCGGTGACTGATCCGCAGAAATATTATAAAAATAATGTGGCCGGTACTTTGAATTTGTTTGAAGTGATGAAAGAAAATGGAGTTAATAAATTTATTTTTT